>DQVB01000578.1 GCA_015661985.1 Planctomycetota bacterium
CCGGTCGGCTCGCTCCAGCAGGCGGCGGCGCGCCGCCGGATCGGGTGAAGCAACCAGCTGGCCATGAGCCGCCTCGATCGGCCCGGCGTCCACCGGAACACCGCTGCGGCGCAGTTGGACCAGGAAGCGTTCCACCAGATCGCGGGTAGGCGGCTGGCCCTGGGCCTCGACCAGCCGCTCGCGCAGCTCCGCTTCACGCGCGGCATAGTCCTCGCTCAGCCGGGCGCGGATCTCCGCCTCGATCAGCCAAGGCTCGATCTCGTCGACAAACCTCCGCTGGTAAACCTTCCACTCGCGCCGGTGATCTGCCAGGATCAACCACACGGTCACGCCCACCAAGGCCAAGGCGGACACGGCAAACCATACGTGCAGCCGCTTCAGGTTGTAGAAAGTCTCTTCCGAGGCTTGCTGGTGCATCGAACGCCGTACATTGGAGATTCGGCTCGTCGACCGTTTCTTCGTATTCTTTCGCCGTCCCGCGTCGTTTGTGCCACCGGCTTTAGCCGGAAAGTGCTGGGAGGCAATCCTGCGTCGTCGGTAGTACCGCGTCCGGCCCGAACGTGTAGCATCTGCTCCATCGCCGAGCTTCCGCTGAAGGCGGCACTCCAAATGGCGGTAACACAAACCACGCGGCAGTGCTTGAAACACGAACCGGCACTGCGGAGATCGAAACGGTCTGGCGCTGTGGCCGGTCTCCCGACCGAGCCACATGGCATGACCGTAGGTCTCCTGCTCATTCCGGGATAGGCCCTGAGGCTCACAAGTTGAAACTGTACTCCGGTATACTCACGATGTAACTCAAATGCGCAGTCCAGTTGAGGATCATTTTCAGAGGGAGCATGAGCATCATCAACAGAAGGAGGATCATGAGCCAGTAGCGCGCGCGGCCCATGGCTTGCCGCATGCGCCGCAGGGCGGTCCGTGCCAACACCGCAGGTAGCACCACAAAGTAGGCGCACGTGAGCGTCAGGCCGGCGATTTCCCGCCAGAGGATGATGCCCAGCTTCTGCAGGCCCCCGCTTTCCGGCGGCACCCGGGGAACCCCGCGCCCCAGCCACACGGCCCAAAAATACTCGCACAACTTGATATTCGTGGCAGCTGCGATCTTGTGCGGATCCCGCGGTTCGTAGGGCCCGAAAAAACTCCAATTCGGACCCCGCATGAAGGTGCCAATGAGGATCAGCAGGATCCACAAGCCGAGGAACCCGAAAAGGAAAACGGCCCAACCGAACCGGCGCTGGTCCACCGTGTAATAGCCGCTGCCGCGGGGATTGGGATCCAGGTAGGGAATGGCCATCAGCCCCAGGATGATCAGCGCCGGCAGTACCACGCCGGCCACGGCCGGATCAAAGTACAAGAGCATCTCCTGGAGGCCGAGAAAATACCATGGCGCTTTGGACGGATTGGGCGTGACGGCCGGATTGGCCGGCTCCTCCAGGGGAGCGGGAATCAGGAGCGACCAGACGACGAGCACCACCGTGGCCACGATGGCCCCGATCAATTCGATGTAAACCACGTCGGGCCAAACCAACACCTTGTCGGTGAACCCCGCCTCCACCGGCCCCTGGCCGCGGCGCAGCCGCTCGTCGTTCCGCACCGCCTGGGCCGTGCCCAGCCATGTGAAGAAAGCCAGCAGGTAGACCATCCCCACGATGGGCACATTGTCCGGTCGGCTCACCGTGCGGGCGAAATCCGGGTCGGTCATCGACGCGCCCATCAGCAGAAGGGAAACGTTCAACGCCGTCCAGCTGACCAGGGGCTGAACCAGCACGCGCCGGCCCAGGTAGAAGATCACCAGGCCCGCCATGGCGCCCAGCGTGAAAGTGACCGGCCCCAACGCGCGATCGCAGGCGTCTTTCAGCCACTCGGGCAAAACCAGCGGATGGCCGCTCATGGCCAACCCGCCCAGACCGGCGAACGCCATCCCCATCAGGGCCCATACGACGGCCTCCAACCGGGAGCGGCGTCTGCGCAGGGCGTACCACATCGCTCCCAGGTTCAGCGCGGCGACCCCCAGATAATACCATCCCAATGGCCCTGCCAAGCCGGCCACAAACCCCTCTTCGCTGGCATAGTGGGGCCAATCGATCATGACGCTTCGCCCCCTACCGCCCCCGTCTGCCGGCCGTCACCGACGGCCACCGGGCCGCTGATCCCGCCGTCTTTGCGCACTCGCCACAAATGCAGGCCTACCAGGAACGTGGCCACCAGGGGAAGGGCCACGCAGTGGAGGACATAGAATCGGTTCAGCGCCTCCTGGCCCACCGTGCGAGCCCCCAAGAGCATCAGGCGGGCGTCCGAACGGCTGGTGATCATGTCCACGCCCCCGAGGGTCAAGAGCTGGTGGCCCGGGCCCTCGTGTCCCACCAGTGGAGTGGCCCGCGCCATGTTGGAGCCCACCGTGATGGCCCACATGGACAGCTGATCCATGGGGAGCAAGTACCCCGTGAAAGACAAAAGAAACGTGAGCACCAAAAGCAGCACGCCAATGACCCAATTGAACTCCCGCGGCGCTTTGTAGCTGCCCGTCAAGAACACGCGGAACATGTGCAGCATCACTGTAATGACCATGGCGTGGGCCGCCCACCGGTGCACCTCCCGCACCACGCCAAAGGAGACCACGTCGCGCAAGGCCAATATGTCGTTGTACGCACACTCGATCGTAGGCCGGTAGTAAAACATCAACAGCACGCCGGTGATCACTTCGACCAAGAACAAGTACAAGGTGATCAACCCCATGCCCCACGTGTAGCTGAAGCGGAGCGAGTTCTTCTTCGCCGAGACCGAATGCAAATGAAGGACGAAATTGGTCAACATCACCGCCACGCGGTTGCGGCGGTCCAGCGGCGCTGGGTGCCGGAAAATGCTCCGCCAGAGCTGCGAATTGCGCAACTTCTTGCCCAAAGACATGGTGGATTTTCCTGCGGGCCGCCGGGCATTGGACATGGGCTCAGGTGGGAACGTACGAATCCGGATCATGCCACTGGCCTAGCTCCTCCTGGTACGTCCGGCTCTTGTCCACTTCCAATTGGCCGTCGTCGGCAATCCGAATGGCGTACCGCTCCAGAGGGCGGGGGGCAGGCCCCTCGTAGTTGATCCCGTCCATGTAAAACGCGCTCCCGTGGCACGGGCATTTGAACCGCTTCTGTTCCTCCTGCCAGATGGTAATGCACCCCAAATGCGTGCAGACGCTGCTCAGGGCATAGATCTGTGCCTGGCCCCGATAGGTGCCATGGACCACCCACACGCCGTGTTCGTCTTTGAAGCGACTCTCCACGTGCGCCGGCGGATAGTCCGCTGGAAACCCCACTTTGAAGCGTTGCGGTGGTTCCTTCAAAGCGTTGGGAAAGAGGAACCTCGCCGTCGCCGCCGCCCAGAGACCGGCGACCGCCCCCAAAGCGGCAAAACCCAGCCAAAGCAGCCAGCTGAAGGTGATGCGCAGCAAACCGCGGCGCGACGGCCCCCGCCGTCCCTGCGCTCCGGCCACCGGCCGCCTGTCTGCTCGCCTCATCAGTCCCTCGCGCTTTCCAAAACCCGGGCAAGCCCCTTTTGCGGCCTTTCCCAGATAACGTGGTACCTCAATGCCGAGTTTAACGGACCGGGGATAGAGGCTGTCAACCGTGCCCAACCCCTGGGTGCGGTTCGCAACCAACCGGGCAACCAGTGGGCTCCGCCCCAGACCCGCATCCCGAGTCTGTGGCCGCGCCGAGCAGGCAGAATGATCCCGTCGACTGGCAGGCGCAAAACCTCTGGCCGCCGGCCTTGCGTCGGCTCGAAGGGACCACGAGGACCGGGCTACCCCTGCACCTCGATGCATCCCCCATACGCGGGATCAAGGTTCCGTGAGGGCCTCCGGGCCGGGAACCGAGGCCACTCGGCCCGGGCAGCTCCCCGATGCTCCCCGACCCCCTCCAACAGAACGTGCATTCCCCAATCAGTTTGGCAAGGGGTGCTGGCTTTCGCAACATCACGATCAATCCCAAAGAAGCGGGGAAAAACCCCGCGGAACACCCAGGCTTCCCATTTTGTGGGGGACCCGCCTTGTTCGCCTTGCCCTGCGGTGCCCGGTGATGGTAGACTCCGGCCCTCTGGCGGGGCGGCGGGGTGAGCGCGAAATGGGCGCTTCCGGGACAGCGGGGCAAGGTGGTGGGGCTGGCCAACTGCAGGGGGGCCAACCAGGCCATGGTGCGGCAAGGAGGTCGCTGTTGCTTTTGAAGTGGCCGATTTGGGTCAAGTTTCGTGTCTGGCTGGGGCTGCTGCTCCTGCTGGTCGTCGTGTTGACCGGCAGCGGCCTGTACACGACGTACGCCTACCGCAGCCTGGTGAAGAGCCTCAGTTGGCGGGCGGTCGAGTTGCCCTTGGCGGCCGAATTGAGCCAGCAGGTGGCCGATTTGCGGATCATGCTGGGCGAGCTGCGGGGGTTGCGGCGAGCAGCCATATTCGCCCAGCCGTCGGCGGCCGGCAGCCCTGGTCTGCTTTCGTTGCGACAAGCTTTCCGGCAGAAGCTCAGCGACGTGGAGCAGTCGCTGGCCGATTACCGGGCTCACCTCGAGCACAGGACCCAGAGTGGCAGTTCCATTGCGGACACCCGCCAGGAGCAAAAGACGTTGGGCCGGATCGAGGCGGCTTTGGAGCGGGTGCGCCAGACGAACCGGGACGAGCGGTGGATGCTGGACGAGGTCAAGGTGGGCGAGTTGGACGAGCAGTTGAGCCAGCTGCAGGAGCTGGCCCAGCAGCTTCCCAGCTCGTTGTACGAAAAGCTCGGCGGTTTTGCCGCCCAGGTGCGCCATCGCTACCGGGCGCTGATCATCGGCACGTCGGTCGCCGGCCTTACGGCGCTGGCCATTGTGGGGCTGTTGGTGCGTTTGTTCTATCAGTGGGTCTTCCAGCCGCTGCGGACGCTCATCGCCGGGTCGCGCAAGGTGGCTTCCGGTCAGTTCCACTATCGCATCCGCCTTCAGACGCAGGACGAGATGGCTGAACTGGCCGAAGCGATGAACAACATGACGGCCCGTTTCCAGGCGATCCGGGACGACCTGGACCGCCAGGTCCAGGAGCGCACTCGCCAGGTGGTGCGGAGCGAACAGCTGGCCAGCGTAGGGTTCCTGGCCGCCGGCGTGGCCCACGAAATCAACAACCCCCTGGCGTCGATCGCCTTCTGCGCCGAATCGCTGGAGAGCCGTTTCCAAGAGGTCCTCGACCCAGACGACCCCAACCTCGCTGTGATCCGCAACTACCTGGAGATGATCCAAAGCGAAGCGTTCCGCTGCAAGGAGATCACCGAAAAGCTGCTCGACTTCTCCCGCATGGGCCAGATGCAGCGCCAGAAGACCGAACTGGGGGAGTTGGTCCAGGGCGTGATCGACATGGTCAGCCACTTGGGCAAGTACCAGGCGATGCATATCGATTTCGAGGCCCCCGAGCCTGTGGTGGCGCCGGTGAACGTGCAGGAGTTCAAGCAGGTGGTGCTCAACCTGCTGACCAACGCCCTGGACAGCTTGGACGAAGGAGGCGCCGTTCGGATCCGCTTGGTCAAGCGCGACCGGTTCGCCGAACTCGTCTGCTCGGACGACGGCTGCGGGATGGACCGCGAGGTCCTGGAGCATATCTTCGAACCGTTCTACACGCGCCGGCGGGGGAGCCAGGGGACGGGGCTGGGGCTTTCCATCACCTACCGGATCGTGGCCGACCACGGGGGCGAGATCGAAGCGGACAGCCCGGGGCCCGGCCAGGGCTCCACGTTCCGTGTACGCCTGCCGCTGGCTGAAGAGGAACCGCACAGTGAGTGCCGACAGCGAGTCGCGTAGCCGACTGAAAATCCTGTTTGCCGACGACGAACGGTCGCTCCAGGAACTCATGCGACTGGAGCTGCCCCGCATGGGCCACGAGGTGGCCGTCTGCCCGGACGGGACCACGGCCATGGCGGCCCTGGAGCGAGAGACCTACGACTGCGTGCTGGTCGACCTGGACATGCCCGGGCCGGACGGGATCAAAGTGATCGCCCGGGCCAAGGAGATCTCGCCCGATACCGAAGCCATCGTGCTGACCGGAAAATCTTCCCTCCAGACGGCCATCGCTGCCCTCCGCCACGGCACCTTCGATTACCTGACCAAACCGTGCAAGCTGGTGGAACTCGAGGCCGTACTGCAGCGGGTCGCCGAAAAACGGGAACTGACCAACAAGTACCGGGCACTGAAGAAACGCCTCGAACGCCTGGAAGGCACGTCCGACTTGGTGGGCCGGTCCCCGGCGATGGCCCGGGTGCGCGAGCTGATTGCCAAGGTGGCCCCCACCGACTCGACCGTGCTGGTGCTGGGAGAGACGGGCACGGGCAAGGAGCTGGTGGCCCGGGCGTTGCACGACCACAGCCTCCGGGCCGACATGCCCTTCGTGCCCATCAACTGCGGCGCGCTGCCCGAGACGCTCATCGAAACCGAACTGTTCGGCCATCGCAAGGGTAGCTTCACCGGGGCCGACGAGCATCGCGTCGGGCTGTTCCAGGTGGCCAACGGGGGGACGCTCTTCCTGGACGAGATCGGGGAGTTGCCCAAGTCGATCCAGGCCAAACTGCTCCGCTTCCTGGAAAGCGGCGAAATCCGTCGGATCGGTGAAAACACTTCCGTCACCTGCGACGTCCGCGTCGTCTGCGCCACCCACCGGGATCTGGACCAGATGGTCGCCGCCGGCCAGTTCCGGGAAGACCTGTGGTTCCGCGTGAACACCTTCGAGATCCGTCTGCCGCCGCTGCGAGAACGACTCGAAGACATCCCCCTCCTGGCCGAACACCTGGCCCGCCGCTTCCGGCCCCAAATCCCCGCCGCACAGCAGATCTTCACCCCCGAAACCCTCGAGGAACTGGGCCAACACTCCTGGCCCGGCAACGTCCGCGAACTGGCCAACGTCATCGAACACGCGCTCATCCTCTGCGATCAGCTGCCCATCACCCCGGAACACCTGCCCGAACGCTTTCCCTCGCGACGCCTGCGGCGCACACGCACCCTGCAGCTGGCAGGCCGCACGCTGCGGGAAATCGAACTCCAGGCCATCCAGGACGCCCTGGACCGGCACCAGGGCAACAAGCCCAAGGCGGCCGAAGAACTGGGCATCAGCCTCAAGACGCTCTACAATAAGCTGAATCAAGCCAGCGCGCTGGGCAAAACGGCATGATCGGAGGCGCCACTTCCGCCAGCGCGGTGTGGAAGGGGCGAGGCCGCACACCCGTGGGCACCGACTGCCAGGGACGGAACCGCGAACGACTTTGGCGCCCCCGGGTGAGCTTCTCGCGGCGCTGAGCCAACAGCTGGAATCCGAGAGACCGCCATGCGCTTCAGCTTGCAGACGCTGCTTCTCTGCTTCGTGGCCATCTGGTCCGCGATGGCGGCCTTCGGCGTGGGCGGAATCGTTGTGGCCGGTGTCTCGTTGGCCGTGGCGGCCTGCGTGCGGTCGGCGGAGACGATCACCGAAGCCATGCGGCTGACTGCCAGTGTAGTCCTCGTTTTCCTGGTCCCCTGCTGTATGCTGATGTGCCTTCTTACGCCTCGATCCGGGGCGCGGGAAGCGGCGCGCCGGGCGCAGTGCAGCAACAACCTCAAGCAGATCGCCTTCTCCCTCCACTCGTACCACGACCGTTACGGCTGTTTTCCGCCAGCGTACATCGCCGACGAAGAGGGCAAGCCGATGCACAGTTGGCGGGTACTCATCCTGCCGTTCATCGAAGAACAGGCTCTATACGACAGGTATGCCTTCATCGAGCCGTGGGACGGGCCCAGCAACCGGCGGCTGGCCGGTCCGGTCCAATATGCCGTTGGTGTATCGCTGTCCGAGCGATCGATCGGGTAACCTTTCGACGTGGACCAGTTACGTAGCGGTGATCGGGCCGGAGACGGCGTGGCTTGGCGAGCAACCGCGCCGGATTTCGGACTTCCACGCCGCGTCCAATACGATCCTGCTTGTTGAAATGGAAAACTCCGGGATCCACTGGATGGAGCCACACGACTTGAGCTTGCAGCAAGCCCTGGGCGGGACCAACCCGCATGGGAAGAAGGGCATTTGCAGTGGACACATTTCGGAGTGGGGATATTTTGTCACGCAGCGCCACGCGGGAGTGAACATGGCCTTTGTCGACGGCAGTGTCCACTATCTGCGCGAAGGATTCCCCTGGGAGATGCTCAACCGGTTGTTCTCAGTGGCGGGGGCGGGAACGACGGACGTGGATGTGCCGCCGGTGCGCAGCAGGCCTCGCCGGGACCACATCATCGGGCTGAGCGTGCTGGTGGTTTCTTACCTCTTCTTGCTCTTACGCCCGCGCCGCGAGAGGCTCGAGCCGCGGGGCCAGTGACGGCGCTGTTTCCGCGGGCGCTCCGTTGGGCCGGCCGGGCAGCTAGCCGGCTGCATGCCAGGCCGTTGCAGCGGACGGGGCCATTGCGTAGAACGGAGTCCAGCCCTTGTTGCTGTGACGCATTGGCCGGAGCTTTCGGCCCCGGATAGTGACGGGGCTTTGAGCGGTTGACGGCTGGGAACGGCACGGCGCCGTCCATTGGGGGAAGACCACTTTCGGGGGAATTTGCCGCAAGGAGTGGAAGGATGAAAAGGTGCTTGTACGAAGATGGGCGGTTCGTGGGGATCGTGGCCATGGCGATCCTTTTCTGGATCGGGCCGGCCAATGGAACGGGCGGGGGCGAGCGGCCGGGCAGAAGGCCGGCCACCGGGCCGCTGCGCGTACATCCGGAAAACCCCCGCTATTTCACCGACGGCAGCGGCAAGGCGATCTACCTGACCGGCGCCCACACCTGGTGTAACCTGGTGGACATGGGCCCTTCGGAGCCGCCGCCCAGGTTCGACTTTGAAGCCTACCTCGATTTCCTGGAAAAACACAATCACAATTTCATCCGCTTGTGGACGTGGGAGCCGGTCAGTTGGGATACCCCCGGAAACCGGCAGAAGAAGCGGCACACGGTGGCCCCCCAGCCGTACGCCCGGACAGGCCCGGGCCAGGCGCGGGACGGCAAACCGAAGTTCGAGCTGACGGAATACGACACCGAGTATTTCCGGCGGCTGCGCGGGCGGGTCGAAGCGGCGGGCCGGCGCGGGATCTACGTTTCGGTGATGCTCTTCGAAGGGTGGGCCATGCAGTTCTCTCCGGGCGCGTGGGGAGGCCATCCCTTCCATCCCGAGAATAACGTGAACGGCATTGACGGTGATGCCGATGGCGATGGCAACGGCCTGGAGATCTACACGTTGAAGGCGCCGCGGGTGACCGCCATCCAGGAGGCCTACGTGCGCCACGTCATCGACACGGTCAACGACCTGGACAACGTGCTCTACGAGATATCCAACGAGAACCATCCGCCGTCAACCGAGTGGCAGTACCACATGATCCGCTTCATCCACGCCTATGAGCGGACCAGGCGGAAGCAGCATCCGGTCGGGATGACCTTCCAGTATCGGGGTGGGAGCAACGAGACGCTGTTCCGTAGCCCAGCCGAGTGGATTTCGCCCAACCCAAAGGGCGGCTATCGGGATAACCCGCCGCCAGCGGACGGGCGCAAGGTGATCCTCAGCGACACGGATCACCTGTGGGGAATCGGCGGCAACCCGGGATGGGTATGGAAGAGTTTCCTCCGCGGGCTGAATCCGTTGTTCATGGATCCTTACGACGGGAGGGTGCTGCGGCGAGGAGATGATGCGGATTGGGAACAGATCCGCCGAGCCTTGGGGTTCACCCTGCGGTACGCCCAGCGCGTGCCGCTGGAGCGGATGGCGCCCCGAGGGGATTTGGCTTCCAGCCGCTACTGCCTGGCCGAACCGGGGCATCACTACCTGGTCTACTTCCCCGAAGGCGGCACCGAGTCCGTGGACTTGTCCGACGCCCGCGGTGTGCTGGCCGTCGAATGGTTCGATTGCGGCCGCGGTACGGCCCGAGGGGCCGGGCAGGTGCCCGGCGGCCGGCGGCGGACGTTTACCGCTCCCTTCGAGGGTCACGCGTTGCTGTACTTGTCCAAGCCATAGCCCCGCCGAACCGGCTCGCCTGTTCACGCCTTGGCGCGGCGTGGCCCAGTGCACCATCGCAGCGGCGCGCAGGACGAGGAATAAACAAGGGCAAGGTGGCGGGGACGCCATAGCGTCGGGCCTGGAAAAAGTGGCCCAATTCGTGGCAGACGCGGAAACGCGGCGATCAAGCCGCCGCGGCGCGGACGAGCACGAAATAGGCCACCAGCACGGCGGCCATGACGTACATCAGCCATTTGACGTCACGCCCCTGGCCCGCCAGCACTTTCACCAGCGGGTAGCTGACAAAGCCCAGAGCCAACCCGTCGGCAATCGAATAGGTCAAAGGGATCCCGATCACGATCAGAAAGGCGGGCATGCTTTCGGCCGGGTTGGACCACTCGATCTTGGTCACGTTGCCCGCCATCAGCGCCCCGACCACGACCAGGGCCGGGGCGGTGATCGGTGGAAAGTTGCCGATCATCTCCACCACGGGGCTGAAGGCCAAAGCCAGCAGGAACAGCACGGCCACGACCAGGGCGGTCAGGCCGGTGCGACCCCCTTGCTCCACCCCGGCCGCACTCTCGATGAAGCTGGTCACCGTACTGGTGCCCAGGGCCGCGCCGGCCGTCGTGCCGATGGCGTCCGACAGCAGTGCCTCCTTCATCCGCGGCAACTTGCCTTCGCGAATCAACCCCGCCTGCTCGCTCACCCCGATCAACGTGCCCAAGGTGTCGAAGACGTCCATGAACAAGAAAATCAAAATGAAGGGCAGCGTAAAGTGGAGCATGGAAAAGGAGAGGGTCTTGACCAGGTCCATCTTCAGCAAGGTGGGCCCCAGAGGCGGAGGCGGCGCAACCAACCGGTCGGCGATGAAGAAGTCTCGCATGAGCTTCGACTCTTTGATCACGGCCGACCCGCTGATCGACTCGGGCAACCAGGGCAGCCCCAGCTTCAATGCCACCGCCAAAGCCGTGGCCGCCAGGATCCCCCAGATGATCGACCCGCGGACGCGCAAGGCGTGGAGCGATGCGGTCACCAGCAGACCGAAAAAGAAGACGATCAAGTCAGGGGACGCGAACTGGGGGTTCAAATGAAGATTGCCCCCGGCGACGACCACCAGACCGGCGTTCCGCAGGCCGATAAAGGCAATGAACAGGCCGATCCCCACAGCGATGGCATGTCGCATGCTTGGGCTGATGGCCTCCAGCAGTTTGCTTTGCACACCCAAGAGCGAAACGGCGATGAACAATACCCCGGCCACGAACACGATGCCCAGGGCCAGTTGCCACGGCTGGGTTGTGCCCAGCTGGATGCTCCCCTCCTGCGCCGCCGCGGCGATCGCCCCCACAGTGGCGACGAAGAAAAAGTTCTCACCCATCCCCGGGGCCTGGGCAATCGGGTACCGAGCCAGGAAGGCCATGAGGCCGCAGCCGAGGGCGGCCGCCAGACAAGTGGCCGTGGTCACCGCACCGAAGTCCATCCCCGTCGGCGTGCCCGCAATGGCCCCGGACAGTACGGCCGGCTGCAGGAAGATGATGTAGGCCATCGTCAGAAACGTGGTCACTCCGGCCAGCAGTTCGGTGCGGGTATTGCTGCGATGCTCGGAGAGGCGAAACAAGCGATCCAGCATGGCAAGTCCTCCCGGGGCTGGAGCCGTCAAGGCGTGTAAGCCCTTCGTCCACGATCTTGACAAGACTCGGTCCGAGGATCAAGGGACACAAGCCCTTTGGCCAGCAACACCCGTCGACCCCGAGCAGCCTGAAGCGCGTGGGGAATCATCTGTCGCTGGCACCGAACAGGCGGCAGCGGCACCCCGGCGGCAATGCCCAGCCGCATACCCGAGCCGCGCACCCCAGTCTCCGCGCCAGTCCGACTTCAGACGTAACGGCGGGGCGTAATGGGCCGCTGGGAAAGCTGTGGCTTTCGAGACTCCGCGCCGGCGAGGCTTCCGGAGTAGCTTGGCGCAGCCGTTACGTCCGAATCGCGGCTCCGCGCCATTCGCGCCTTGGCTCGCGCGCAACAGCATGCTAGAATGCCTCGCTATGGATGAATATGAACGCCCCCAGCCTGCCAGCCCGTTGCCGCCGTCCCGGTGGGATGAGGAACCGATCATTCTGGCGGAGGTCGTCCCCGAGCCCCCGCCGGACTTCGCGCGGCGGCCCCCCGCGCCACGCCGGCGGTGGACGGTGCCGCTTGCGCTTTTCCTGCTCACGTGCTTGAGCACCTTTTGGGTGGGCGGGTTGGTCTACTCGGTGTCGCTGATGACCATCCTGGTCTGCCACGAATTGGGCCACTTTTTCCAGGCCCGACGCTATGGCGTCCCCGCCACCTTGCCCTTGTTTATTCCTCTGCCGCTTCCGCCCATTGGCACGCTGGGTGCGGTGATCGCCATGTCGTCACGGATCCGGGACCGTCGTGCCCTGTTCGATATCGGCATTACGGGTCCGCTTCTGGGATTGGTGCCCACGATGGTGTGCATCATGCTCGGCCTGTCGTGGTCTCACGTGGGCAAGATCGTGCCGGCGCCGCCCCTTTCCGAGTTGGGCGAACCGCTGTTGTTCAAGATCCTCGCCTGGGTGCAATTCGGCCCCATCCCTGAAGGCTACACGGTTTACCTTCATCCGGTTGGCGTAGCCGGCTGGGTGGGACTGCTGATCACGTCGCTCAATCTTTTTCCCATCGGCCAGCTGGACGGCGGACATGTGCTGTACGCCCTGCTTCGCCACAAGGCCCACACGGTGGCCTGGCTGGTCCTTGCGGCTTCCGCCGTGGCCGTGGTGATCCTCGGGTATTACTGGTGGTTCCTGATGCTCTTCCTGGTCATGCTCATGGGCCCGGAACATGCACCCACGGGCAACGACCACGTACGGCTCGGCCCCGTGCGCGTCGTCCTCGGATGGCTTACGCTGGCCTTCCTGCCCATCGGCTTTACCCCGAATCCGTTTGCCCAGGATGCCCCCAGCCTGCTGCCGCAACTGCTCCAACTGCTCGGCCTCCAGTAGCCGTGTCGCAGGCCGCCGGTTCGGTGGCTCCCGAACGTGGGCCAGGCTTCCAGCCTGCCGCCCCCAACCCAATAGATGCCCGCGCGGCGTGCACACCTGCAAGCAACAAGACTCTCTCACAGCTGCCCCAGCCGGAGCGGCCGAGTGACGCTGCGGGCTCGCCTGTCCGAATCGTTGCCCAAGCGGACAGCCCTGCAGCGCAGGGTTGCACGCGCCTCTGGCGGCAACGACAATGGAGCGCTTAGCGCTCGATCATGCGGCCCACGGCCCCACTGAACGCGGGACGCCGATCGAAATGTTCTACGACTTCCACCCGCGCAGCTGAAAGGGCAAGATGATGTCGGAGACGACACGACGCCATTTCCTCCGCCGCGCCGTGGCCGTCACGGGCGGCGCGATGGGCCTCAGCGCCAACGGGCTTCTGGCAGCACAAGCCGATCGGAAACCGGGCTCCCGCATGCGGCTCGGTTTGGTGACCTATCTCTGGGGCCAGGACTGGGACCTCCCCACGCTGATCGCCAATTGCGAGAAGAGCGGTGTGCTGGGCGTCGAACTACGCACGACCCATGCCCACGGCGTCGAGCCGTCCCTGGGCCCCAAACAGCGACGCGAAGTGAAAAAGCGGTTTGCCGACAGCCCCGTCACCTTCGTCGGCCCGGGGAGCAACGAACGGTTCGATCACCCCGACCCGGCCGCCTTGGCCAAAGCGGTCGAGGCCACCAAAGCGTTCATCAAACTCAGCCACGATTGCGGAGGCAGTGGCGTGAAGGTGAAGCCGAACAGCTTCCATCCCGGCGTGCCGCCAGAGAAGACGATCCAGCAGATCGGCCGGTCACTGAACGTGGTGGGGGCCTTCGGGGCCGATTACGGCCAACAGATCCGGCTGGAAGTGCACGGCCAATGCTCACCTCTGCCGATCATCAAGCAGATCATGGATATCGCCGATCACCCCAATGTGGGAGTCTGCTGGAACAGCAACGCCCAAGACCTGGAAGGGGAGGGCCTGGAATACAACTTCAACCTGGTCAAAGATCGCTTCGGAGATACGGCACACGTGCGCGAGCTGGACGGGGACGAGTATCCCTACCAGAAACTGATCGAACTGTTCGTACGCATGGACTACGGTGGTTGGATTCTGCTGGAATGCCGCACCCGGCCGTCCGACCGCGTCCAGGCTTTGGCCCGCCAACGGCAGCTGTGGGAACAGATGGTAGCCGGAGCCCAGGCTCGAATCGCACGGAGCTGAGACCTTGGCCGAGCTGACCCGAACACCACCAGCCGACGGGTCGGTTACTTGCCCCATGGCGGCACCCGCGTGCGCGGGCCGCGCATCACGCCACCTACCGGAACAGCCGCATCAGGACGTTCAACAGCATGGTCAGTACCACGCTGACCACCAGACAAGTGACGATCGGGAAATGGAAGGTCCATCTGTCCCCCTCAATGCGCACGTCGCCCGGCAAGCGGCCTAGCGGCACCCCCAACTTGCCGAACAGCCACACGATCAGCCCCAGGGCGACCACCCCCAAGCCGATCAGGACCAACCATTTGCCCAGATGGGCCATTTCCGATCCCCTCCAAGCTCCACATCTCGGCCAACCCCACCTTCCCGCCCCGGCCGCCAGCCAGCTGCGGCGTTGCCGATTCTACACCCCCCAGGGATGCTCGACGCTGCCTCAGCCCCGAGCCGCGTGAACAACCCGATCGGGATGCCCTCCGCCCCCCATCCCTGGGCCGATGAACAAGGCCGGTGAGTCTCGTAGGACAAACGTCCCCGCTTGTCCCGTTTGCCCAGACTCAACCACCCCAGCTGCCCCCGCAGACGTATCCTCTTCCTCCGGGCAAGCGAGGACGCTTGCCCTACGAGTTTTTCCGCACCCCAATCTTCAGCCCCTCTCATTTCCGTGTTACGAAGACCCAAGCCCCTTGGCTCGCGCCATCCCGAAACCTGGCAAGCTCCCCCGGCCCCCACCGGGGCTGTCAGGTCCCAATGGTAATGATTTTCAGATCAAGGTTCTTGACTTCTGCGCCGATATGCAGTAGCATTAGCGGAGAACAGCTCCAAGGCGCGACTCAAGGCACGGTTCATCTTGGGCCGCTTTGAGGCGGCTGGCCATGGAAGTTGGCCGGTCGTTCGTAGCACTGCCTTTGGGCGGTTTATAGCTGTGACACTGTGGCGGCCCATTTCCGACCAAAGGGTGTAATACAAGGGATGGACAACCCACAAGAGTGTCATTCGCCAAAGGACCGAGGGGACACGAGGGATGGCCAGCAGGACCGCAAGACACATCCGATGCAAGCGAATCGAGCTGGACGGGATCCGCTACGTGATCCTGCGCGAATCCGTGTTCGACCGGCTGTGCGAGAAGGCGGGGGTCCAATGGGCCGGGGCCGACGGGGGCGCCTCGGGGGCCATGGAGTGGGACG
>DQVB01000679.1 GCA_015661985.1 Planctomycetota bacterium
CCATTCGCCGTCTCGGCCGCCGGGCACCTGCTCCCGCCACGGTTCGGCCCGCATGCCGGCCCGGGCTACGGCGGCCATGATCTGTTCGGCCGACACACCGCCCGCGTCGCCCACGGTCAGTTTGCCGTTGAGCAGATCGAATTCCAGCGCCGTCTCGCTTCCGACGTGGGGAACCAATTCGCGCTTCAGCGCCGCCACCTCCTCGGCACAATCCATGCCGTGGACGCGGAACACCAGCCGTTGTCGGCTGCCCATGAGAAACCTCGCCAAGGAACTCAAACTGTAGCTCGAATGAAGGAACCGTCCGGTCTGACCGAGCGGGGCGGAACCAGCCTGTATCGGCCTTTGCCACGCCGGCCGGCCGTTTACCCGTCTTTCTCGAGCCCTTCGTGCCCTTCGCCGTTCCCCCACTTATGCATGCAATGAGGGACGATCCGCTTCAGGTCGCCGTATCCCGCTCTCCGGTGCGGATCTTCACGGTCTGGTCGATGGCAATCACAAAGATCCGTCCGTCCCCGCGGCGGCCCGTGTGGGCGTGGCGCTGGATGACCTCCACCACCGGCTCGACCAGCGTGTCCGGGACCATCACTTCCAGTTTGGTTTTGACCCGTGGCTCGTAATCCGGGTCCACCACGCTGTACCCGCGGACTTCGGAGACGGTTACCGCCGGCAGGCCTTCTACTTCACGCAGTCCCTCCAGGACACGCGTCAGCATGAACGGTTGGATGATGGCTTTGATCTCTTTCATCCCGAAGCGCTCCTATCTGACCGGGGGCCTTCTGCGTGCTTCGCCTGTGACGACAGGCACTCGGCTTCCAAGACGCGTCCTTTGGCCTCCAGGAGCTCCCAGTACCCCAGTGCTCCCTGATGATACACCCCCTTGGCAAGCTTCTCCATGGCTTTCATGCGGAGCAGATGGGCGTCGATGGCGGCGATCTGGCTGGCGCTTTCTTCGCTCATTTGTCTTTCGGCTTCCATCAACCGGCGGGACCACCGGCAGACCTGCTCGGCCCTGGGGCCCTCGCGCGCTTTTCTCAACGCCTGGAGAGCACGATCTGCCTCGCGTGCCACCCGAAGCTGCCGCTGGGCGATGGCAGACGCCTTTTCGGGGCCGGTCGGCGCCGAGGCAGCAACGGCCACCGCGGCCAAGATCACACCCGGAAGCATCCACCGGACGGTGCATTGGCGGAACATGGGCATATTCCTTTCTGCAAGGGACAAGGGTCCACGAGGGGCCGGGATGGCGGGCTCAGCTCGCCGGCGGCAGGACTTTCCTCCCTGAAGTGTTTGGCGTCACACTTCCACCTCGGGGGTTTTCGGTTCGAACCAGCGGTAGATGGCCGGAAGCACCAGCAGGGTGAGCAGTGTGGAGGTGATCACTCCGCCGATCACTACCGTGGCCAGGGGCCGTTGCACTTCGGCCCCGGCTCCCGTGGAGATGGCCATGGGCAGGAAGCCCAGCGCGTCGGTGGTGGCCGTCATCAGCACGGGGCGGACACGGTCCATGGCGCCCTGGTAGACCGCGTGGCTCACATCAGCCCCCGTCCGGCGCAGATCCCGGATGTGTTCCACCAGCACCACGCCGTTCATCACGGCGATGCCGAACAGGGCGATGAAACCGACGCCAGCAGAGATGGAAAAGGGCATGCCTCGGAGCCACAACAGCAGGATCCCGCCGGTGGCGGCGATGGGCACGTTCAGATAGATCAACGCCGTGAGCTTCCCTGACTGAAACGTGATATACAGCAAAGCGAAGATGAGGAACAGGGCCAGCGGTACGGCGATGGCCAACCGTCGGCTGGCCTCCTGCAGATTCTTGAACTGGCCGCCCCAGGTCAAGTAATAGCCGGGCGGCAGATCCACTTGCTCGCGCACCGCCCGCTGGGCGTCGAAGACGAATCCGGCCAGGTCGCGGCCGCGTACGTTGGCTTCGATCAACAGCCGTCGAGCGATGTCTTTGCGCGTGATCAACGCGGGACCGCGCTCCACGGTGATCTCGGCCAGCTGGTCCAGGGGGATCTGGCGGCCCTGGGAGTCGGCCACGCGCAAATGCTTCAGCTTTTCCACGCTGTCGCGCCAGGAGAGCGGGAAACGCACCTGGATGTAAAACCGGGGCTGCCCCTCGAGCACCTGGCCCACCAGGGCGCCGTTCATCGTTCGCACGGCGTCCAGCACGTCGGCGGCATTGATCCCGTAGCGGGCGATGGCCCGCCGGTCGATCTTGATGCGCACGTTGGGCAGGCCGGCGATCTGCTGGGGGCGCACCTCCGAGGCCCCGGGGATGCTGCCCACGACCTGAGCGATGCGGTCGCCGTACTCCTTGAGCATATCCAAATCCGGACCGTAGAGGCTGATGCCGATGTCGCTCCGCACGCCGGCGATCAACTCCTGGAACCGAAGCTCAATCGGCTGGGTAAAACTGTATGAGTTGGCCGGAACGTACTCGGTCAGCAAGGCATTCATCACGTAGATCAGCTGGTCCTTCTCGAACTCCAGGTTGTGCTCCTCGAAGCCGGCGTAGATCTGCTCGGCGTGTGACCTCAGCTTCGCTTTGGTGCTTTCCGAAAGCGGGTTTTCGCCGGTCATCGCCGAGTGCACCTTGAGCAGAACCCGGTAGATGTTCTCCGGGCTGTTGTTGGTCGGCCATTTGTCTTCGGGACGGGAAACGAGGCCGATCCAGACCAAAGGCCACTCCAGAGGGGACAGATGCTCCTGTTCCTCCAGGATGACATAGGTATCGCTGATCTCCGGGCCGTGGGGATCGGTGGCCAGTTCGGCGCGGCCGGAGCGGGAGACGACGGTCTTCACCTCAGGAAACTGGATCAGAACCTTTTCGATCTGCGTGTTGCTCTCGACGGCCTGTTCCACCGAGCTGCTGGGTACGCGCCAGGCCTGGACGGCGATGTCGCCTTCATCCAGCTTGGGGATGAAGGTGGCTCCCAGGCCGGCGGCCAGCAGCGTGGCCGCAAAAAACAAGACCGCGGCGCTGGCCAACGTGAGGGCAGGGCGTCCCATGGCCCCCTTCAGGAGCGGGCCATAGCCTCTCTTGACCCACCGAATCAGCCACGTTTCCCGCTGGCTGATCCTGCGGGCCAAAAAAAGCGAAGCCATCACGGGCATGACCGTCACGGCCAGGATCAGTGCCCCGATGAGGGCCGAGGAAAAACTGAACGCCATGGGGCGGAACATCTTGCCTTCGACACCGCCCAGAGTGAACACAGGCAGGAAGACGATGATCACGATCAGCCCGGCGAACAGGATCGGGCGTCCCACCTCGTGCCCGGCGCGCCGGAAGACCTCCAAGGGCACACGCCGTTTTTCCGGATGTTCGGCCAAATAACGGCCGGCGCATCGCAGCGCGTTTTCCACCATCACCACGGCGCCGTCGACGATGATACCGAAGTCGATGGCCCCCAGGCTCATGAGGTTGGCCGACACACCGGCCAGTCGCATGGCGGTGACCATCAGCAGGGCGGAAAGGGGAATCGCCGAGGCGACGATGAGTCCGGCCGGCAGGTTGCCGACCAACAACAGGAGCATGACAATGACCAGCACGGCTCCGGTGATGATGTTCTCTTTGACCGTCTGGATGGTGCGCCGCACGATGTGCGTACGCTCGTAGAACGGTTTGATCACCACGCCCGGCGGCAGCGCATCTTGGATTTCCCGGATCTTCTCCCTGACGCGGTCCACCACGGCGAAGTCGTTTTCCCCCATGAGCATGAGCGTCAAGCCGATCACGGTCTCCCCCTCTGCGTCGGCGCTGACCGCCCCTTGACGGATCATCGGGGCGAAACGCACCTCGGCCACGTCCTTCACGTAGATGGGTGTGCCGTCTTCGCGGCTGTCCAGAACGATATTGCGGATGTCTTCCAGCGCTTCTTCGGGCGGACCGTCGCCGCCGCCGGCCAATCCCTCACCTCGGATGATCCACTGTTCGCCGTGGCGCAACAGGTACCCACCGCCGGCGTTGGCGTTGTTCTGCCGCAAAGCCTCGAAAAGCCTGCTGAGCGGGATGTCATAATTGAGCAGCTTGTCCGGGTCGACCGTCACCTCGTAGGTCTTCAGCTCGCCGCCCCACGTGTTCACCTCGACAATGCCCGGCACGCTCCGCAGGCGGAACCCGACCTGCCAGTCGAGGATGGAACGCAGCTCCATGAGGCTGTACTCGGGTGTGCTCGGGTCGTCGTCGTTGGCCAACTGGAACTGGAAGATCTGTCCAAGCCCGGTGGAGATCGGGCCCATCTCCGGTTCGCCGAAACCTTCCGGGATGGCCGCCCGAGCGGCAGGCAATCGCTCCAAGACGCGGGAACGGGCCCAATAGATGTCCGTCCCTTCCTTGAAGTAGACCGTCACGGCCGACAGACCGAAGCGGGTCGTGGACCGAATCTCCTCGACTCGCGGCAGCCCACTCATGGCCGCCTCGACCGGGAAGGTGATGAACTTTTCGACTTCTTCCGGAGCCAGCCCCGGGGCGTTGGTCAACACCTGGACCTGCACCGGCGTGATATCCGGCACGGCGCCGATGGGCAGTTGGGTGAGGCTGTAGATCCCCACCCCTACCAGAATGGCCGCCAGCAGGAAGACCACGAACCGGTTGTTCAACGAGGCGTCGATAATTCGATTGATCATCGTTCCGCTTGACTTTCGTGCTGCAAACGTCGTAAGCTGGGTTCGGCCACATCAGTGTGCGTGGACGTGGGCCACCTCGCCTTCGGCCGCCGTCTTCAGGGCAAACAGGCCTGCCACGGCCACCTGCTGGCCGGCTTCCAGCCCCTCGACCACCTCCACCATGCCGCCACTGGCCCGCCCCACGGTGACATCCTGCCGACGGAACTCGTCCTCGTCGACCCGAACGAACACAAATGTCTCGTCCCCCTCTTCGACCAGCGCGGTTTGCGGAACCTGGAGGACGTCACGGACCACGCTGCCCGGTACCTGGATCTCCACAAACATGCCTGGTTTGAGCACGCTATCCGGGTTCTGGACAATCGCCCGCATGTCGGCCGTACGAGTTGTTTCATCCACCACGTTGCCTGCGTAGAAAACCTTCGCCTGGAAAACGCGTTCCGGGTAGGCCGAGGCGCGGAACGTGATCGTCTTGCCCTCCAGCGACGCCACAAGCGGGAGATATTTCTCGTAGATGTCGGCCTTCAGCCACACGGTGGAGAAATCGGCGATCGTGAACATCTGGGTACTCGGGTCCACCTGGTCCATGAGCACCACGTCCTTGCTGATCACGGTGCCGTCGAAGGGGGCACGCACTTCATAGTGGGAAATGGCTTCGCCCTGGATCGCTGGGTCGATGTCCTCGTCACGGATCTCGTGATAGCCGAGGATCACCAGCAGTTCGCGGTTGACGGCTTCGGTCGTACGTGCCTTTTCCAAATCCTGCTCCGCGGCAATCTTGTTTCGTTCACCCAGGAAGCGGATCTGCTCCAGGTACCCTGCGAATCTCGCCTGAGCGGCCTCCAGCGCGGCTGTGGCCTCCAGCATTTGCTTGCCGGCCACGATCCCACGCTCTGTGACGTCGGCCAACCGCCGGTAATCGGCCCGCGCTTTGTGCAGCTCGGCCTAGGCACTCAACAGCTGGTCGCGGTACTCGCCCATCGGTTTGTCCCTGAACCGTTTTTCGATCTCCGTGATGGCGATCCCCTCCTCGAGGGCTTCGATCAAAGCCAAGGTGTTCTCGTAAACCGTTTTTTGCCATTGGTAGTTCACCTCGGCCAGCCGGGTTTCCCTTTGGCTCTTGTAGAGTTCCAGTTTGGTCCGGCCCACCTGTTGGCTGTCGATCACGGCCAGCACCTGACCGGCCTTCACCCGGTCGCCGAAATTGACGTGCACTTCGTGGACGCGGCCTTCCACCAGCGGATGCAGGCGCGTGATGCGGTCCTGGTTCAGGGCCACCTTGCCGGTGACCCGGACCGTTTCCACCAGTTTTCCCCGACGCACCGGCTCGACCCGTACGCCAGCGGCGATTTGCTTGGCCGGGGACAGCACGATCGCCTGGGCCTCATCCCCATACCCTTCGGCCGAGTGGTCGCGGTCCGCCCCTTGCTCCTCGCCCCCACCGGCATGGGCCGCAGCGACCGATGACGCGGAACGCCCGGCGGCCCAGTAGCCACATCCTGCGCCGACAGCGAACGTCACCAGTCCGTAGGCTGCCATCACCACAGGTTTTGGCATACGACGCCACACACTGAGAACCGACTGCAGCTTCATCAGATCGTCTCCTTGATCGCAGCTTCCCCCGGGCGCTGCCGAAGGGAAACCACTTGATCCCGAGAACCTTTCCAGTCCGCCGACCGCAGAGAAAAAGGCCAATGCCACAAGGCGTCCGGTCACCGCCACCCGGGATGCCCAAGGACGGGACCCACGCCTGTGGCAGACGCAGCAGTGCCCGGCTGCAGAGCCCGCACGGCCCCACGCCGCCCGGGCCCGGCCGTCACGGCCCGGCGTGGTGAATCACAACAGAAGGACTCGATTGACGAGGTGCAAACGGCAAGAGAGACCGGCCGAAATCGAAGACCAACTCCCGGAAAACTGGCCACACGCCGCGGGCCGCACTCCAACGGCCCCGCCGGACAGCACAGCCGGCGCATCACCTTCGGGTTCCACGGCCAGCCCGCTCCAGACG
>DQVB01000218.1 GCA_015661985.1 Planctomycetota bacterium
ACCATAGAATGGGATTCCGTGTTTTTGTCATTTGGATTTCGCTCCTTTGGATTTGTTTCGGATTGAGGATTTGGACATTTGGGTTTTGCCCTGGCGGTGTCGCCGACCCGCGCACGGTGATTCAGGCTCGGGGGGCCGAGCCGCAACAGTGGCGGTGTCCGACCAATCTGAGGTGGGCCCTCATTGGGCCAGGCCGCTCAGCAGCCGTCCCACGACGAAGGCGGCCGTGGCCGCCACACCGCCGACCAGGAGCATCTCCAAGCCAGACTGGAACCAATTGCGACCCGTGATTCTCGTCTTCACCGCTCCGACGGCGAAGAGCGTGCCGGCGGTAAGGAGGCTGGCCATGGCGAAGGAGGCGAGCGGCAGGGGTGTCAGGGCGGCCAGCACATAGGCCACAAGGGGCACGAGGCCGAACAGACCGAAGGAGAGGAACGTCACCACGCCATGCTTCCACGGCGACTCATCCGAGGGGATGATCCCCAGCTCTTCGACCAGCATCACTTCGACCCACGCCTCCTTGTGCCGGGCGAGGATCTCAGTTACCGTTCGCGCGTCTTCCTCGGGTATCCCTTTGGCCGTGTACAGCTCGACCATCTCGCGCTTTTCGCCCTCCGGGTAATGTTCCACCTCCCATCGTTCACGCTGGCGTTCGGCCCGCTGGTACTCTTGTTCAGCTTTGGTACTCAAGTAGTCGCCGATGGCCATGGACAGACCGTCGGCGATGAGGTTGGCAAAGCCGAGGATCAGGACGATACCGGCGCTGAGTTGGGCTCCCGCCACGCCGGCCACCACGGCGAAGGTGGTGATGATTCCATCCAGGCCGCCGTAGACGGCGCTTTTGATATATTGGCCGTGTTCCCGTTGGTGTTTCTCAGATGCTTCTCGCGCATGGGCTGCGGCCGAAGCGGCCACGTCGCCCTTGCGGAACGCTTCGCGCGCCTTCTGCAGGTCTCGCGAGAATGTCATAGCGGTCGATTCCTCAACGGCACGACGGCGGGGCTGGCCCGAGTGGCTCGCGCTTCCCGCCACCTCGCGGGCTGGCCCGACACGCATCGGCAGGGCCGCTCAGCCACGCTGTTCCGCTTGCATCTGCCTGGCGCACTGGAACATCGCTTCGAACAGCGGTTCGATCTGTTCCACTTCGATGCATGAAAAAGCGATGCGCACATCCTTTGGACCGGCGGCGATCACGCCGATGCCGTACTGGTCCAACAGCCGCACCCGGAACGGTTCGGCTTCCACATCCTTCAGTTCCAGGCACATGAAGTATCCGGAGTTGAAAGGATAGGCCGTCCAGACTTGGTCGAAGCGTTTCTGGCTCAGCACCTCTTTCACCTTGGCCGCCCGGGCGGTCATCACGGCCAGCTTGTCCCGCCGTTGGGCCGCGTAGTTCTCGTCTGCCATGGCCTTCAGCAGGATCGACTGCGAGTGATGGGGGCAATTGGAGATGGTCCCTCGGATCAGTCCCGCGGCCTTTTTCTCCAGCGCCTCGTAGGTCCCCGGGCCGGGGGCGTGCACGGCGAAGGTGAGGAAGCCGATGCGAAGCCCCCAAACGTAGTCCTCCTTGGTAGCCCCGTCCAATTTGATGGCCAGTACGGTTTCGTGGCGTCCGGCCAGGCGGGCGAACACCGATTCTGGGAGCACCTCCGGTTCGTAGAAAAGCCCGAAGTAGGCGTCGTCGCAGACGGCCACCACGTCACAGTCGCGCTCGGCGGCCGTCGCCACGACAGCCTCGCAGGCAGCCTCCGCCTCCGCGCGGGTCAGCGAATACCCCGTGGGGTTGTGGGGGAAATTGAGCACCACGATCAGTTTTTTGCGCGCCGCGTGCTCGGCCAGCGCGCGGCGGAACCCATCGCGGTCGAAACCGCCCCCACGCCGGTCCAGCAGCGGATACGTCTGGATTTCCGCTCGGCGCCGAACCTGGAAGATCATTCGGTAGTTGCCCCAGAACGGTTCGGGCAAGAGGACGACGTTGTCCGGGTCGACGAACATGTCGGCCACGATGCTCAACCCGTGCGTGATGCCGGCGGTGACGACGGGCAGGCTGATGGCCTTATCGGCCAGCGACGGATTCTTCCTTCGCAGCTGCTCGCCCCATTTGGCTCGCAGGTCAGGCCGACCGGGCGAAGGGGCGTACGTGAGCGCTTCATCCGGTTCCAGTCCGGCGAGGTGTTTCATCACCGCCTCCAGGTGCATGGCTTGACCACCCTGGCGGGCGATGCCGATCGTGGCGTTGCACCGGGTTGCCCGCTGCTTCGCCTCAGCCGACTGGGTGAGGATCCCCTTGGGAAAATAGAGATCACGGCCCAACTCCGACAGCATGCCCAACACGTAGGGGTTGTCGCGCCGCAGGGTCTCGTTCAGTTCGACGGCCAGCGGATGGGTCATCGTCTCCTCTCCCCTCGTGCGACTCACGCCTCCACGGCGAACGCCTCGGGAGAGACGTAGTCGCCGAACCGCTTCTGGGCGTCCAGCAGTCGCTGCCGCTGGGCATCCAGTACCTGGAAAACCGCCTCCGGCGCGTCCTCCACGTGCTCCCGATGGAACCGCTCGACGCGGTCCAGCTTGCCCAAGTTCTCCGGCACGCGGATCGTGAACTGCTTCACGTAGTCGGCGTGGGAGTAGTCTTTGTTCAGCACCTGGCGGAAAAGCGGCCGCAGGTCTTCATAACGCGGGAGCCAGCCCGTGGGGCCCTTCAGCGCCGGCACCTCGCCGTGCACGCGGAGCTCCATCCATTTGACCCACACGTGTTTGTCGCGCACCGCGTTGACGAACTTTCCTTTCTCGTCGCAAAGGAAGTAATTCACGCCGAACACCAGCGGCGGCTGGGCCAACTTCTTGCCGAACTCCAAGTTGTTGGCGACATACTTGCCCAGCGGGATGGACACGAAGTCCTGGATGCTCATCAGGTTGATCTCCGGCACGCCCTCCTTGCCCACGATGGCGAAGGTCGTCTCCGTCTCCAGCGCCGCCCCGTAGGCCACGATGCCGTGCTCCCAGTCAAAGCCCTGCTGGACTGGCACGTAGCTTCGAGGGTCCCGGCCGCCGTACATGATGCCGCCCAACACCACGCCTTCGGGGTTGTCCAGCTCAGGGTCGCAGTTGGCCAACGCCCGGAGGGCAACGGCGTAGCGAGCGTTTTTGTGCGCCGGCGGAATCTCCGCGCCCTTCTCGTCCTTCTTGCCCCGCTGCCACGGCCCGGAGAAGTTCACCCCCTGGTCGGGAATCTTCTCGCCCATGCCCAGCCAGTAGGGCTTGCCGTCCTTGACCAACACGTTGGAAAAGATCACTTCGCCGGGGCTGGTCAACACCTGCCAAATGGTCGGATCGCCCTCCGCGTTGACGTTCTGGATGATCCCGAAGATGCCCGACTCGGCGTTGGCTGCCCGGCATTGCCCGTCCACGTTATGGAAATAGGCGATGTCGTCACCCAGGATCATCTCGCCGGGCAGCATCGCCGTGGAGGTCTTCCCGCACGCGCTGGGGAACGCGCCGGCGAAATATGTCTTCCGGCCGCCCGGGCCGCGCACACCCATCAGAAACATGTGTTCACACAACCATCCTTCCCGGTCCGCCTTGCGGATGGTGAGCCGCAAGGCCAGTTTCTTCAGCCCCACGGTGTTACCAGCGTACTGGGTGTTGACGCTGTAGACGGTATCCTTGGTGTAGTCGATGTAGATCCGCTTCTTGTCCGGCTCGGCACTGGCCATCCGCTCGTCCAGCTTGCCCGCCGAATGGAGCGTGGCGAAAAAACGGGCCCCCTCGCCCAGCTCTCGGAACTGGTCGTACCCGGGCCGGTAGAGCAGATCCAGGCTGTGGGACACATACCAGGAATCGGTACACTCCACACAGGGGATGCTGAACCGGGAGCGAGTGGGGCCGAGCGACAAGAATCGCACGATCATCGTCCGACCCCGCATGCAGCCCTTCATCAGCCCCCGGATTTCGGCCAGACCCTCCTGGCGCTCCATCTGGTTCAGCGCCTTGGACAGCCGCTGGCCCGCCGGCACCAAATACTTCGTCGCCTCCCGATCCCGCCCCTGGTCCCGGATGCCGTCGAAATGGACAGTGTGCCCTTCGATGGCCAGCGGTATCTCCTCGCCCATCTCGATCGCCTTGCGGCGAGTCAACCCCCTGTCCTCGGGGGAATCGTCCAGCACCAGTACGCTGTCCGGCTGGCACAACTCCACCGCGTCGGCCAAAAAGGCAAACAGCCGCGCGTTCTGCAAAACGGCTACCTTCTGGAACTGATCCTCCGCCAGCTTCTGGCGAAGCACGTCGAGTGCCTCGTCCGCCATTACGTCCCTCACTCTTTGCTCGTGTTTCGTTCCGCCAACCGGCCAGCTTCTCTGGCACAACGCCAATACGACCCGCCGCGCGGCCACTCGGCCAGGCGACAGAGGCGCCTTGGCCGAAGGCGCACAGCCCCACCGTGCTGAGCCGTGGTGGGTGCACCGCCCCCAGGCGCAAAACAAACCGGAGACCACCGCGCCGCCGGCAGTGCTCCGGCCTTCGCCTCCGCCGCTCCGTCCCCTTCGAAGGGTAGCACGAAAGTGGAAATACTTTCCCCAGCCCCCCAACGCCGGGCGAGGCTCCATTTGGCCCTTTGTCCACGTCCAGCGATCTCAGCCCAAATATAGCGGGAAAGGCCAACCTGTCAACATCCTGGCGGCCAGCCTGGTGGTGAAACGCAGGTACGCTACTGGTGCGGCCGGGCGCCCGTATCCGGTACCATTGCGGGAAGCTTGTTACCCATTCCGCCAACCAGGACCGAAGCAAGCTTGCGCTGCGCTTCAGACGTAAACACCGCGCACCACAGAGCACGAGCCCCGTAGCTTGGCTCTCTGAGCCGAGTCTCGCCCTTTGGTTGGTTTCTCGTTCCCGGTTCGCAGAGCCACGTTGCTTCGAAGCGCTCGGCGGCCTGGGGTCTCGAAAGCGATAGCCCTTCCGCCGGCCTATTACGCCCCGCCGTTACGTCTGAATTGGAGAACCTGGCGGCTTTCCCACCCCAGGTGGCAGACGGACACGCGAGTAGCAGGTTTGTGGTCGTGTCGTCAGACCGTTATCAGGCGGAAAGCGTGAATTTTGTTCGCGTTTTTGATGGAAGGAGTGTTTTCGACCGTGCAAAGTGAAGCGCGAAGAGCAGTGGGTGGGCAGCAGTGGCCGGGTGGAGTGGTGAGGTGGAGCGCGTTTTTGGTTGGGGAAGCAATAGGAGTGCACGATGAGAGGGGCGTGGACCAGGGAAGCGGCCCCAGCGCGCAGGGAACCAGCCTGGCAGCAGACATGTTCAGGCCGGTCAAGCCGCCAGGCGGATGCCCACGTAGTGGAGCAGTCGGTCCAGGGCGTGATCCACAGCGGCGTAGCGTCGATCCAGGGTGGCCAAGCGGTCCACTTCGGCAGCTGGGCCGATGCTTGGGGCGGCTGACAGGGCTGGATGCGGAGGACTACTGTTGGCCGCGGCAGGACGGCGCCGGTGGCGGGCAGGGGTAGGTGATTGCTGTGTCGGGCGTGGCGTGTTGTTTTGGGGGCCGGCTTGCCAAGCGGCGGCCGTCAGCGGGGCATAGACCTGGTGGAACAGTTTCAAAAACAGAAGACAGACCCGGTACCCTTCGCCTGTGAGCTGGTAGCGATGGCTGCGAGGAATCTTCTCCACGAGGCCTTTGGCCCGCAGTTTGCCCAGGTCGTAACGCAGTTGGCTGAGGGTGTAGGTTTCCCTCGAGCGGTCCAGGGCCCGTGCCACTGAGGGGTGGATGGCTGAGGTGGTGAACGGGCCGCCAGAAGCCAGATGGGTAAACGAGACGACCGCCTGCATGACGGCCAAAAGACGAGGGTCGTCGAGTTTCAGTCCCAGGGTGCGTCGGCCGGTGGGACTGATAGTGGGTTGGCCCAGGCGGCGGAGTTGGCCGGCATCCAAGTAGGTCTCCAGCACGTCCTGCTGGACATCCGGGTATCGGGCCACCGCGTCGTGGAGGCGCCGGCGTACGAGAGTGAGGTTCTCGATAGATTTGTTGACGCCGAAGTCATAGGGGTTGTTACAGACAGCCTCCGTGCGGAGTAGGCGGTGGTCGCGGAGGTACTGTTTGAGCCAGTTGGTTTCATAGGTGGAGCGGATGGCCGCGTTGGCGTCGTACGGCTGTGAGATGTGCGTTTTGGCCTTGGCGGCGGTCCGGGGAGGGACGCGTTTCTGAAAGATCACCGACAGGTTTTGGGGATGGCCGATCTGACGGTTGTGATCCAACAGCCGGTTGAACAGCTGTTCGGCGGGAAAGCGTCGGCGGAAACGGTTGGTTCGTAGTGCCGCCTTCAGGCGGAATGATCGTCTCCCGTTTGCTCGTGGCCCCATTCCGCCTGAAGGCGGTACTACGGACAGGGCAACAGCTTGGTTGGCTCCCACAACTGTCGCCCGGTTTTGAACCACGCCCCTTTCGGGTTGTGGTTACAGGCTGGGAGGCCTGTGCCACGCTTGCCTGGAAGCAGGCTCCTCCGGCTTGCGGCGAAACGACCCCAACGGATGGGTCCATCGCGTGCCGGTAGCGCGTCGCCTGGATCGCAGGCACGATTTGGCCACCGTCATCCTCGGGAAGGCGGAAAAGACCGAAAGACGCAGCGGGCGCGTCAGGCCGGTCAATCGGTCTTGACCGGAGGCGTAGCCGTTGGTATTCAGGGCCGTCTCGTCGGATCTTATCGACACGTGCCACCGGTCTGTTAATCAGGGAAGACTGGGTGAAATCCGCAACTGCTTTCTGGTTGGCGCTCC
>DQVB01000025.1 GCA_015661985.1 Planctomycetota bacterium
AGTTTCCCGCACCGGGCCGCCCACCGCTGGCGGGTTGCCCACCGGCGCCGTGGCCACCGGTGCCGGGCATGGATCCTCTGGCCAAGGCGTTCAACGCACCGGCCGCCTGAGCCAAGGTGGCGGCGGTCGCCGCGGCCCGGCTGGCATCGGCCGAGGAATCGGCGAAGCGCGCCGCCCGCTGGAACCGCTTGGCCAAAGCCGCCAGCTCAGCCGCCGCATCTTGGGCCAGCGGCTTCGGCAGCGCCGAGCCAGACGACGGGGCCGAGCCAGACGACGAATGCATGGCGTTTTGCTTGGCGCCCGGCTGGCCGTCCTGCTTCGCGCCAGGCTGCGGATTCGCGTTCCCCCTTCGCGGCGGCGCGGCACCGGAGCTGGCCGTCTTGGCCGCCCCAGCTTCGGCATGCTCCACAAACTCACGCGCCTTGGTGGTCATCGGCCCCACCGCATCCGCTCCCGATCGGCCAGCCGCCTCGCCGCTGCTGCTTGAGCGCGGGGCACCGCCGAGCACGTCGCTGTTACTGACTGCCTGTTGCAGCGCCTGCCGAACTTGCCGGGCAGCCTCAGCCGCCTGTGCGGCGGCCGCACTCCGACCCGAAGCAGCGGCTGAACCGCTTGCCGATGATGCCGATGAACTGGCCGAGTGCTGCGACCGGGCGCCAGGTGCGCCCGGTTCGCCCGTGCGATCCTCGGCGTCGTTCCTTTGGATCTGTCCTGTCCCCTGTTCTGATCCGGCAGTCGGCTCGCGCCCTGCTACCACGTTTGCAGGCTCATGCTGGCAGCCGCGCCACAACAGCAACGAAAGGAACGCCGCCAGCAACGCCGTCGCCACAAACCACTGGATCGGTCGCCACACCCGCTGCATCCAGCGGTTCAAGGCGCTTGGCGGGAACGGATCGGGCGCGAACCGAACGAACTGCCTGTACGCGCGCCGAACGGTTTGCACCGCAAAGTCGCAGCGCGCCTCGACCGGCAACACCTCCGCGCTGGATCGGTTCCGCTTCTGCCTCCTTGCGCCCCGGCCGCGATGTGAAGCGTGCCGCGCCGAGGGTCGCCGCGACGCAACCAGCTCATCCCAGCGCTCGGCCGACCACTGCCGCCATGTCACCTGCGGTTGCAGGCAACGAGCAACCGGTCGATGCCGGCTGGCCGCGCGTTGCCAGCCGGTCTGACCGCCGCACGAGTAGTCCAGAGCCGTCGGCGTCAAGTTGGGCGTATCGGCCTGCGCGTCGATCCACCGCGCCAGTCCTTCGACCGTCCAAAATTCGCCGGCGCGCCGGTAGTACTCCAAGATGCCGGCCACCACGACCAGCCACGCAAGCACGACGAGAGCCCAGCCTTGCCACGCCAGCCACAAGCCGGGTGCCAACCCGGCCGCTGCGAGCCAGACGGCCAGCCAACGGAAGCTGCGCCACACGTACCGGTTGTGCGCCGCCACCAGCGCCGCGCTTTCGTCGGCCAGTTTGCGCACGCACTCGGAAGCCGGCAGCTCGGCCCGGCCGCCCTTCAACCGGGTCCATATCTGATCGAGCCGCTCCAGGAATCGCGACGGTGACTCCACATCGCCACTCTGCCACACCGCTGGCAGGATCAACTCGTCCTGCAGCGCATCGCCCAGCGGCGCCAATTCGTCCGGCAGCGGGTCGAACGGCTCGCTGAGGTACTCCCCGCTGAGCATGGCGTACAAGGTGCGCGCCAGCCCAGCTGTGTCCGGGCCATACGGCTCCTGGATCAGTTTGCCGTGGACGCCCCTCTGGTTCTCCGGAATGATCACGCCGAAATCGGCCAACTTCCACACCCCTCGCACGCAGACCACGTTCGACGGCTTGATGTCCTGGTGCCGCAAATCGTGGTCGCGCAGATGCTGAGCCGCTTCCGCCAGACACCGAATAATCGTGTAGCTTTCCTCCGGCTGCAGGCGCGTGCGGGCCCAAATGTGATGCTCCAGCGTCTGGAACGAATGCGGCGAAATCTCATCGGCCAGTTCGAGCACTTCAAGGAAACCGCCTTGAAACTCCATCAAGGCGAACACGCGCGCAAGATGCGCATGCGGCCAGCGTCGCTGGAGCCCCATGGCACGCTTGAGCCCCGCTTGTTCGTAGTCCAGCATCCGGCTGTTCGGCGGCACCATCTTGACGCACACGCGAGCTGGCCACTGCCAGCGCGGAAGCTGCCAGGTCGGCTTCTTCAGGCCGCCTGAACCCACCGGCGCGTCCGGTGGGACTACGGCGGCGTAGGTGCGCCCCGCGCCGCCTTCGCCGATCATGCATCCCACGGTAACGCCCACCTGCCGCTGGAGGTGACCACATGCCGCATTGTGCCACTCCTCTCGGTCCATATCCCGCTTCTCTGATCACAGGAACCTCACGACGTGCCGCCACGGGACAGTTTCGTGGCTCGCGTCTGCAGTTTGCCGGTCAATCCTTTCAGGCGACGGTTGTCCTGAAGTTGCCGGCGCGCTTCGAACAACAGATGGTCGATCGCGTTCAGTTGCTCGTCGTTGGGCATCGCCCCGCCGCTGGAAGCCGCCCGAAGCAGCTCGGCCAGCCTCCCGTGGCCGATCTGCTGGCACATTTCGGCCAAGCTCTCCATTAGTTCTTCCGCCGTGGCATCAGGCACCAGCGCCGAAGCCAATTCGAGAAAGGCCTCCCACAGTTGTTTGCGAATGTTGGTGGCCCTTTTGGACAGCCAGTTCGGCGTAATGGACGCGGAAAGCTGCTCACCGACTTTCGAGTTCCCCACCAGCCGCGCGATCACCTCGTCGCGCCCTTTGCGCTCCAGCACCATCATGAAGAACCCGCGCCACGCAAGCTGGCCGCGCATCGCATCAGTCTCATTCCGGCACCCGTCCATCTGGCGCTGGCGCACCAAGTCGATGCTGTGCATCGCCAGGGCGAAGCAGATGGCCTGCAACCGTTCTCGCCGCTGGGCCGCCTCGTGCTCGATCAGTTCCTCCACCGGCTCCGGTCCCGGGTCGGCCAATTCGGGGAAGCTCTGCCTGCCCGTATCGTCTGCGCCGGCCCCGCGCGGAACGTGCCGGTTGCGACGTGCATGATCGATCAGCGTGCGGCCAAAGACTTTCTCCACATACCGGTGAAACGCATGGCGTCCCGTCTGGTCTATAGCCTGATATGAGCCGTCCTGCATGGCCCGGCACACCTTCAGCAGCGTATCGTTGGCCGCCTCTTCGGCGTCCTCGAAGGACACAAGCCGGTTGCCCCAACTCGCGATATGGGCGAGCCGGGCCAAGAACTCTGCGGCCAGCCCCAGAAGCGCATTGCGCGCAGCCTCGTCCCCCGCTGCCGCCGCACGAAGCAAATCGGTCCTTGTCCTGCCTGCGTTCACAACCGCTCCTCCTGCTTGGATGAGACGTTCCCACGACTCGCCGCACCGCCGCCGGCCTGTGGCAAGGCCAAAAGCGTTCCAATGACCCGCTCTTAGCTCTACCACGCACCGTCGTTCACCCACTAAGAGTTTGTGCAAGAATCGCTACTTCGCAGCAAAGGCAACACGTACCGTTGAACCAAACCCTCACTTGCGGCGCCAAAACCGAAGTCTCGGACGGACTTCTCCGTGGCCGTGAGTCTGGGCATCTGCGGCTGGACCACCCCATTTGTCCTCCCGCCGGTGACGCCTCACCCCATCATTAATGTCCCACACCTCGATCAGGCGTCCGCAGCGGAACACGCTCTCTCGGGAACGGCGACGGCATTCTCAGCAACCCTGAAGTCTCTGTCCTGCTCGGCCTCGGTTACGCCCACCGAACGGCCATGGGAGGTATCCAGTTGATATTGGTTCCCCGCAATCACCGTTTCCACCGTCAGTCCTGGCATCTGAGCCGATGTGACGGGGCTCCGTCCTACTGGAAGCACACGTTCAAGGCGCTAGGACCAACAGCCCGCACGAGCCTGCGGATATGATGACGCACCTCCATCCTTTCGTGACTGTACGACACACGCACGATGACCGTCTCCAAAACGATCGCCCTGAGTTCCGTACTGCCGAGCTTGCGCAGGGCAGTCGGGCGGAGTACTCAAAACGGGACGACCAAAAGGTGGTTGCCCATGTCTCCCAGCGTCCCTGTGCCAAACTCGATCCAGCTCCGCCAGTGGTCGCCGCCTCATGCCACGCTCGCTGAAATGCCATCCACTGCTTCGCCCTTGCCATCCGACACAGGGGGGCCAGCTACTTGCCACCGCTTTGCGGCGGCCGATGTCCGAAGACCGCGCTTCGTTGGTACCCTGCTTGGCCAGCCAGGCCCTCTACCCTTCTCATTGCGAAATGCGGCCGAGAGAGGACGCGATTTTTGGATAAAACTTTTCTGCATGCATTCCACCTGTGGCCGGAAAGGTAGTGGAGTACGCCCTTCCAGGGTAGAATTGGGGCGATTGGATGGTGGGGAAACGTGCAGGCGTATGGGACTCGCGGCAGAGGTCGGCGCGTCTGCCTCAAAGAAGGATGCCCCACCGTCTGCCGAAGGGCGTCTTCGGCTCAGCCGCCGGGCGGGCTCCAGCCTACCGGCAGTGGAACCTGCCCAGATCGACAGACGGTTGGCGGGTTCTGGGCTCCCGTCCAGCGAGCAAGGCAGTGTCCGTCCCTCGACCAACACACACTCTATGACACGGAGGCTAGTATAATGGAATTGCCAGAAGGCGATGTGACTGGCTGGCTCCGCAAGCTGGCCGGCGGGGACCAAGAGGCCGCCCAAGCGATCTGGGAGCGGTATTTCGAGAAGCTGGTCCGCTTGGCACGAAAGTACCTTGCGGCCGTGCCGCGGCGTGCGGCTGACGAGGAGGACGTGGCGCTGAGCGCGTTCGATAGTTTTTGCAGGGGCGTGCGCAAAGGCCGTTTCCCGCGACTCAATGATCGCCATGACCTGTGGAAACTCCTGGTGACCATCACCCTGCGCAAAGCAGCGAAACACCACCGACACCATCGGACAGAGAAGCGCGGCGGAGGGAGAGTGCGTTCCGAATCTGCTTTGCGAGCCTTGCAGGGTGCCAGCGACGCCGGGGGCATCCACCAAGTAATGGCCGAGGAGCCCACGCCGGAATGGGCCTGCATGGTGGCCGACACCTTGCAGCACCTGCTGCATGGACTTGAGGACGAAAGCCTGCGGCTGGTTGCACAGCTGAAGATGGAGGGCTACACTCACCAAGAGATCGCCGCGCGGCTGAACTGTACTGTGCGGACCGTACGACGCAAGCTGGAGCGTATCCGCCGCCGCTGGAAGAGTGTGGTGGCATGACCGAGTGGGCCGGAGCGGCGCGACGCTTGTTGCGGCCGATGTGTAGTGTCACGTCGAAAGGGAGTAGAATCGTCCCTGAGAGGCGGGGCTTGTAGCGGGAGAGGGACCAA
>DQVB01000052.1 GCA_015661985.1 Planctomycetota bacterium
CAAGGAGGGACCCAATCAACCCCAATTCCCTCGACCGGATGCGTTTTTAGAAAAATTGACGCATCCTGTCAAGGGATGGTACGCGTGCACCACGGTCAACAGTGCCATTCGTCTTTGCCGGGCAAATCTTCGTCGGGCAAAGTCGTGGTGGTCGAGGCATCCTCTCAACCTACCAGGAGCCAACTAGAATCAATGAGCTGCGTGCCCTCTTTATCGGATCGTAGGGCCCAAGCCCCGTATTGCCAGGTTGGCGAGAACAGTCCCGTCTGATCGACAGAGATCGCTCGTGAGCGACAAGCCGCGTCGATCCGGGTCTCTTTCAAGAACCGCAAAATGTGGACCAGGTATCCGCCGCCCGCGTTGGCGTTGTTCTCGCGCAGCGCCTCGAGCACGCGGGAGAGCGGGATGTCGAAGTTCTGCAGCTTCTGCGGGTCCAGTTGGATCTCGCAGGTCTTCAGCTCGCCGCCGAACGTGTTGACCTCGATCACGCCCGGTACGCCGCGCAGCTGGTAGGCGATCTGCCAATCGAGGATCTCGCGAAGCTGCATCGGCGTGTAGTCGTAGCCCGGGGCGGCACGCACCTCGAACTGGTAGATTTCGCCGAGTCCGGTGCTGATCGGCCCGATCTCGGGCGCCCCGACGCCTTCGAGCAGCTCGTCGCGCACGCCGCTCAGCCGTTCGCTGATCAACTGGCGAGCCCAGTAGATATCCGTTCCGTCGGCGAACACCACCGTGACGGCCGACAACCCGAACTGGGACACCGACCGGATCTCCTCGACGCGCGGGATGCCGTTCATCGCCGCTTCGATCGGGAACGTGATGAAACGCTCGATCTCTTCGGCGCCCAGCGACGGGGCCTTGGTCAGGATTTGCACCTGGACATTCGTCACGTCGGGCACCGCGTCGATGGGCAACTGCAGCATCGACCACGTTCGGACGCCGACCAGCAACGACACGAGCAACAGGACCACGAACCGGTTGTCCAACGAACAATCGATGAGCGTTCGAATCATGGACGTCCGGCTCCCTTCCGTCGATCCGCCACCATGAGCTCGCTCAGCAGTTTCGCCTTCAGCGCAAACGCGCCGGCAGCCACGACCGTCGCCCCCGGTTCCAGGCCGTCCAGGATCTCGACCTTTTCCGGCGTGGCGCGCCCGACGCGCACGTCCCGCCGCTGGAATGTGCAGGGGGCCAGTTGCAGGAACACGAACGCGGCTCCCTGGTGATGCTGCAGGGCGCTGGCCGGCACGACGAGCACGCGCCGGTCGCGGCGGCTCTCCAAGTCGATTTCCGCGAACATGCCGGGTTTCAGAAGACGATCGGGATTCTCGGCCAATGCCAGCAGACGCACGGCGCGCGTCTGGTCGTCCACCACGCTGCCGACCGAGAAGACCCGAGCGGTGAACTCGCGATCGGGAAAGCTCGCCACGCGGAAGACCACCGTTCGCCCCTCGAGACCATGCACGTGGGGCAGGTCTTTTTCGAAAACGTCCGCCCGGAGCCACACGCTCGACAAGTCGCTGATGGCGAACAGCGGCGAGCCCGTGTCCACGTACTGGGAAAGGACCACGTCCCGAGCAACCACCGTTCCGCCGATCGGTGCCCGGACGACGTAACGGGCCACGCGATCGCCCTCGCCGATCGGGTTCATGGTCTCGATGTCTTCGGCCGCGAAGCCCAGCAAGAACAACTTCGAGCGACTGACGGCGAGGGCCGTTTCCGCCTGTTTGCGCTTCTGGGAGGCGGCGAGCAGCTCCTGTTCGCAATCGAAGCGGATCTGCTCGAGCAGCGCCTGGTAGGCTGCTTTCGCCGATTCCAGGGCCGTTTTCGCCAAGAGGCCCTCCTTCCCGGCGAGCACCCCGGTGTCGCTCAAGGTGCGCACGCGATCGTAGTCCGCCCGGGCGCGCTTCATCTCGGCCACGGCCGAGATGAGCTGCTGCCGGTAGTTCCCGATGACGCGGCCACGGAACTGTTGCTCGATCGCGTCCAGGTCCTGATGCTTTTCGAGCGACGCGAGCAGATCGATCGTGTTGGTATGGATGGTCCGGCGGCGCTGGTACATCTGCTCGCATGCCTCCAGCGCCGCCTGGTCTTGCACGAATTGCAACTTCGCTCGTCCGACCTCACGGCTGTTGAGGTGCAACAAGACGTCGCCCTCTTCGACGCGCTGGCCGATCTCGACGCACAGCCTACAGACGGCCCCGGGAACGAGTGCGCTGACCCGGGCAAACCTGTTGCGATCCAACTCGATGCGCCCGGTCACCGAAATGGTCTCGGGCCACTCTTGCCGCGAAACCCGAACGGTCCGCAGCTGGAATCCAGGCAGTTGTTCCGGTTCGAGTTGCACGATGGAAGACGAGGAATCGTCGGTTGTCGGGTTCGCCCCCGGAGGCGTTGTGGAAGAGGCAATTCGCTTCGAAAGCGGCTTCCCGTCGATCTCGCCGGGCAACGGTTGCTGGCCGATCAGCGCACAGACAGCGGCGACCGCTGCCACGGCCAGCGCAGCCCCCAAGGCCGCACGCGCGGTCCGCGATGATGCGAGCCGCCGGACGGATTCGATCGCGGCATTCATCGCAATTCCTCCTCCGGTCCGGTTCGTCCCATGGAGGTCGGCGTCGAGAATCGCACGTAGCGACTTCACCTCGATGCAACCGATGTGCCGATCCGCCGCGCCGGGCTGCCTCCCGCGGCGTCGGCGTCGGCTCGTTCGTGTCCAGAAACGCGCCGCAGGATGTTCTCCAGGTTTGCGCCTTCCTGCGGCATGCGGGAAAGCGCGATGATGGGGGCCGGAAGCGCGCAAATCTTGCCCGAATGGGGACCCGGTTGTGCGCACTTTTTGCGCGGTTGCGCGGCCAGCCGCTGACCGGGGTCCGGTGCCCGTCCGCTAGAGCCGGTTTCCGCCCGCGAGCATCGGGAAGCGGCTTGAGCAGAGATGCTGTGCGCCGGCGCCGACTATTCGCGCAGGACCTGCATTTCGTAGATGCTCGGCGTTCGCGCCTGCCAATTCCAATGGCCCACGCCCCCGCCCCCCAACAGCCGCGACACCCCCGTGAACGGTTATACGAAAGCCGTTGCGGCAATCAGAGAACGTGCAGGTCGCAGCGAGCAAACGCTGTAACCCGGGCAGCGTCGGTGCCTTTTTGGGCAGGGCCACTTTGTCGCCTTTTCCGGTCAAAGGTGTTTCAATAACGGCACTTGGACGCCGGCGACAGGGGCAACCGCAGGCGTGGCTCTCCCGAACACCAGGGGCTGAGAATGGACTCCTGGAGCGTGGCCGGGCCTTGCGCCCGCCGCAGCCGCGGAGTAGACTGGGGATGACAGGCAAAGGGGTGTGTGCACTCGTACCAGAGATCAAGGAGTCACGTGAATGATCCGGAGCAATCGACGACAGTTCCTGGAAGATTCGCTGCTAGCCGCTGGGGTGGCCGCCGTCCCGGCAGCACGCCTGGTTGCCGCTGAAGGCCCGGAGGCCGGCCCGAACGAACGATTGCGGGCCGCGGTGATCGGTGTGCGCGGTCGCGGGGGCTATCACCTGCAGGTGTTGGCCCAACGGCGTGACACGCAGGTGGTCTACGTCTGCGATGCGGACGAGAAGGTGGGCCAAAGCCGCTGCGATCAGGTGGAGCGGAAGCAGGGGCGGCGGCCCAAGTTCGTCCGCGACATGCGGCGGGTCTTCGACGATCCCGCGGTGGACATCGTCACCACGGCCACGCCGAACCACTGGCACGCGTTGACTGCCATTTGGGCCATGCAGGCCGGCAAGGACGTCTACGTGGAGAAGCCGGTCAGCCACAACGTGAGCGAGGGCCGCCGGATGGTAGAAGCGGCCAGGAAATACAAGAGGATCTGCCAGACGGGAACGCAATGCCGGTCCATGGCCGGATCGATCCAGGCGATCGAGTTCGTCCGCTCGGGCAAAATCGGCGAAGTGAAACTGGCCCGTGGCCTATGCTACAAGCGCCGCAAATCGATTGGCCCCAAGGGGACCTACGAAGTTCCGCCGGAGGTGGATTACGACCTTTGGAGCGGCCCCGCACCACTGGTGCCGCTCACCCGTCCGCGCTTCCACTACGATTGGCATTGGCAGCGGCTCTACGGCAACGGGGACATCGGCAACCAGGGCCCGCACCAGATGGACTTGGCCCGATGGGGATTGGGCGAAGAGACGCTTTGCTGCCGAGTTGTTTCCTACGGCGGCCGTCTGGGGTACGAAGATGCCGGCGATACGGCCAACACACAGACGGCCATCTACGAATTCCCCGACGGCAAGACGCTGGTCTTCGAGGTGCGGGGGCTGGAGACCGAGCTGCTGCGCCCGCACCCGAAGGCCGACGGTGCCAAAATCGGTGTCATCTTCTACGGCACCGAAGGCTACGTGGTGCTGACCAGTTACACGGCCGGCGCCGCCTTCGATCTGGACGGAAACCTGATCCAGCGCTTCACCGGCGGCGGGGATCACTTTGAGAACTTTATCCAAGCCGTGCGCAGTCGCCAATACGAAGATCTGGCCGCCGACATCTTGGAAGGTCACCTTTCCTGCGCCTTGAGCCATCTGGCTAACGTCTCCTACTACCTGGGGGAAACCGTTTCCGTGGCCGAAGCTCGCCGGCGTTTGGAATCGCTCAAGACCAACGAAAAGCCGCTGGAGACGCTCGACCGGGTGGTGAGCCACCTGAAGCAGAACGGGGTGGACCTGGAGAAAACGCCCATGAGCTTCGGCCCGCAGCTGGCCGTCGACCCGCAGAAGGAGACGATCACCAGCCCGCCGGACGCCGTGCCGCTGTGTACACGCGACTACCGCAAGCCCTTCGTGGTCCCACCAGCGGGGCAAGTGTGACAGGCCAGAAGTGCACATGACGGGCCGGTTGAGGACCCCTGGCCAACGGGCTGCTTGCGCCTGGAAAAGTGATAGACTGGCGGCAGTCGCAAAGCAAAAGGAATCCTGATGGATGGCGTACCGGAGATTCGTTTGCCGCTGGAGGCTGTCACGCCAGTCTGGATGGCGGGGGCGGGCAGACGTGCAGAGGTTCGGGCCCCGACAGTGCGCGGCTGTCTGCGATTCTGGCTGCGTGCGCTGCTGGGTGGGCCTTTCGTGGAAGATCTGAAAACGCTGGCAGCGGCCGAGGCGGCTGGTTTTCGGAAACACAACTCGCTGTTCGCCCGTGGTCGTGCGGTTGACTGGCGAGCCTGAGCTGGGCCGGCCGTCTGTTTCCACGGAGCGGTTCCCCGGCGTCGGCTATATGTTCTGGTCGATGTATCAGCAGGAGCGGGAGGCCATTTTGCCGGGGGAGCGTTTCCAGTTGCGTCTGCACGGGCGGGCTTTCCGCATGTGGCCGGTGGAAGTGCAAGGCCACACGTTGGATGTGAAGGACTCGCTTCGTTATGCGGCCGCGGCTGTCTGGCTGTTGTTGCGACTGGGCGGCGCAGGGGCTCGGGTGCGCCGCGCCGGTGGGCGGCTACGGCCCGTTGGAACCCCCCGTGGCTGGCCGGATTCGGTACCTTCGCCGGTATCTTCGGCCGAGAGTCCGGAGCAGTTGGCCGCTGAGCTGACCCGGGGTTTGCGGCAGTTGCGCGAGTGGCTTCCGTGGCCGCTGCAGGCGGCAAAGGGCTTCAGCGAATACGACGCCTTGCACCCGGACGTGTGCCGGATTGCTGTGGTGGGCAAGACGTTTGGCCGGTGGTGGGAGGCCGTGGACTGGATCGGCGGTCGCTTCCAGCAGTTCCGGCGATCGCAGGTGAATGATGCGGGGGCGGTAGCTCAGCTGGTGACACAAGGCAGGATGGCGGCCAAGTCGATCCAGCGTGCCATCTTCGGTCTGCCGATCGTTTTCTTTTTCAAGTCGATCTTCGAGGCGCTGGTTGGTCAGGGGATGTCGCCGCGGGAGGCGCGTCGGGAGGCTTCGGCGACGGCAAGCCCGCGGCGCGCCCAGGCGCGGGCTTCGCCACTATTGATCCGAGTCGCCCGGCTTGCTGGTTCCTCTGTCCGGAACCATCCGATCGTGAGGACCCCCAGGCGGCTTGGGCGACACGCACCCGGGGCGCACCGCCCCATTCCCGGTGGCTTGCTCGCTTGGGATCCGACCTCCGCAAGCCGTGCCGACTGGCACGCGCCGTCTGCTTTCTTGATTTCCGGACGAGCTTGCCGTAGGCTGTCGCTCTGTGCCGGGCCTGTCGGAGCCGAGTTTGATCATGCCTGGCTATGCTGACACCGGA
>DQVB01000121.1 GCA_015661985.1 Planctomycetota bacterium
TCAAGCACAAATTGCCCAGTTTGTGTAGTTTCCTTCACTTTCCTGGCCGCAGACACAGCCCCTGGCCTCCGTCGCAAGTCCCATCTGCCAAAGGTCTTCCGGTAACAGCCGCTCGGCCACACGGGCGACCAACGAATAGCACTAACTGGGGGGCGCAGCTCCTCCACACATAGGGACCGCAGGTGGCCACGACTGACTCCCTGCCAGCCCCACAGCAGCCCAGCTTCCAACCGCGTGGCTGAGTAGTACCACAGGACCACTTTCCCGCCTTTTGCTCGCGCCAAGGTCTTTCGATAACAGGCTCAGGCACACAGGCGGCACGCACGATCGCAGGCGTAGCTCTGGCGAGCCAAGTAGCCCGGTTCTCCCGAGCCGGGTAGTCGCCTGGCTCTCCGAGCCCGGTCTTGCCACAGCGCCAGACCGAACACCCTCGGCTTGCAAAGCGAGGCTCCACCCTCGGCTGGGAGAGCCGAGCTACGCCAGTGGCGCTGGCCGAGCAGTACCGGTGCGATCCATCGGTCGCCCGCTGGAGGCTCGAACAAGCAGTTCGGCGGCCCCCGCAGCCGGCATCGCTTGCGCCCGGGAATCGAAACACGTGCATCGCTTGCGAACTCAGCGGCGGCGCAGGATCTTCAATCGTGCCTCTGCGCCGACCGCTTTGTAGACGGCAGCCGTAGTGAGAAAGTTCCCAGGATCCGACCCGTGGATGGTCAAGGGGCGCGGGGCGAGCAGTCCGAGCGTGTGGGGGATGTCGCAGACCCTGAGGACATTCAGAAATTGGGGAGCTGCCGGATCCATATGGGTTGCAGGCGGGCCCTGGATAACGACTTCGGCTATCACCGGCTCCCACAGAGCGGCGTACGCGGCCAGGATCCCGGCGCCGCCCCATCCAGCTACGGCCACGGGCAAGCCACTTTCCCGATGAAGATACCGGGCCGCGGCCGCCACATCCCAAACCCGGCCGGTGTCGACCGTCAGCCCCAGCAGCACGTGGGACCGCTCCACGTAGTTGGGCGGGTTCTTGCGAGTCCACCGCGTCGGCCCGATGCCTCGGGGATGGCAAATCAGTACGCGATCCCCCGGCCTCGAAACGGCTCTCCACCAGGTGGCCTCCCTGTCAAACTCATCGGTGCCGGCCACGATCAGCAGCACGCGTTTGGCCGGGGTGCCCGTGTCTGTCGCTGCGAGCTGCTCGAGGGGGATGCGGATGCTTGGCTCGGTTTCCAACCATCTGCCCGATTGGCCCGGCGGGGGCTGGGTGGGGCGAGCCGGGGGGATTCGTTCCGGAAAGGTGCGGAAACTGACGTGGCGCAGCTCTTTTTTCAACGCTGCCTTCCACGTCGCGAAGTCGCCCCCGGCGGGCACTTCCACCTTCGCGACGGGAACGAAATACTCGTCGATCGTCGTGTTCAACTGGTCGGTGGGGATGTCCGAATCCTCGGGAAACACCCGCAGCTTCTCCGGCGGGATGGGGAACTTGCGCTTCGTCCCTCGGCCGGTCACCAGGTCCACTTCGCTGTCGGTCACCGGTCGCGGATCAGCTTTGAGGTGGATGTTCATGAATCGGTAGACCGCCTGGCGGATGTCCTGGCGGTAGGCATGGCCGCCGATACTGACCACGGCGTCGACCAGGTCGCCGGCCCCGTAGAGGCTGTACGTTCGCTCCAGCCGGTTGATGACCCGCTGGTTGGCATCCATGGGAAAGATCCGGTCGCGATCGCTGTTGACGAACAACAGCGGCCGGGGGGCGATCAAGGCGGCGATGCGCGTCCAGGGCCATCGGAAGGTGTTGTACAGGAACATGCAATCGCAGTGGCCGTTGATCACTCGGTTCGGCACGTAGGACATCAGATCGGCCATGCCGCTCACCGGCGCAGCGGCCCGTACCCGTTCGTCAGCCGCGGCGATCCAGAAGGTGGCCGCCCCCCCGCCACTGATGCCAGTCACTGCGATCCGTTCCGGATCCACGTCCGGACGACTCACCAGGTAATCGATGCCCCGCACGCCGTTCCAACATTCCACGCCGCCCGGTGTGTAGCCGCGCGAATGCCACCACCACCGTCCTTCCCGATACGTGCCGTGATGCAAGGCGGCGATCTCGCCGAGCTGCAAGGAATCGAGCATCAGGCAGATGTAGCCGTGGCGTGCGAACCAGATCCCATGGGACTGGAACGACGTCTTGTTCCCGTTGCGGCCGTTGCCCGAATGGCCGCAGACGTAAAGCACCGCGGGCAAACGCTCCCCTGGCTCGATGCTCCGGGGCCGGTAGAGGTTGGCCGTCACGTACAGTCGCGGCCGGCTCTGGAAGTGGATCATTTCGACGGCAAAACCGTTGCCTTCGAACGTACCCGTGACAGAGGCCTTCAGCGGCGTGCGATCGGGCAGCGGCCACAGGCCGAGCATGTAGAAGTACTCCTGGCGGTACCGCTGGCCGAGACGCTGCCAATCTTCCAAGGACTCGACCCCTTCCAGGAATCGCTGGTGAATCGCTTCGGTCTGTCGGGCCAGGTACGCCTGGATCATCTCATCTCCCGGCTGGCCGCGGTCCGGAGGCCCATAGGGCTGGCCGAAAACCCCAGCGACGAAAAGGCCAACCATGCCCAGTGCGCCCAAGGTTATCTCGAACAGATGCATGGCAACTCCTCCTTCAGTTGGAATGCTCGTCTCGGTTGTAGCACATCCGGCGCCGGTTCACGCGCGGGCGATCTTCCAGAACGTGTCCCGCATGGCCAGGATATTCTCGGGCGGCACATCGTATTGGATGTTGTGGTTCTGGGTGAACACCAGGAAAGCGTCCGGCCCGAACTGCTCCAGCCGGCGCTGGACGTCGGCCCGCACGACTTCGGGGTCCGGAGCGTTCAGCGCATGCTGGGTATCGCACCCTCCGCCCCAAAAGGCGATGGCCCGGCCGAACTGTCGCACCAGTTCGGCCGGGTTCATCCCCGCCGCGCTGACTTGGACGGGATTCAAGGCGTCCACGCCCATTTCAATCAGGTAGGGGACGAAGGCGGAAACGGCCCCGCAGGAATGCATGACCACCTTCTTCCCTTTGCCTTTGATGCGCCCCACCAGTTCGGAAATGTAGGGGAAGATCATCTCCCGGTATACGGCTGTAGAAATGATCCCGGTCCGCTGGGTGCCCAGATCGTCGGTCAGGAAGACGATGTCGAACCACGGCCCGAAGGCCTGGAAGAAAGCTTCGGCCCGTTTCAGGTAGACCTGGTGGAGTTTACCCAAAATGGCGTGTGCCAGATCCTTCTCGGCCACCAGGTCGACCAGGAACTGCTCGTAGCCCCGCATGAGCATCCCCGCCTGGAGATAGTGCATTCGCCACAGCGTAACCACCGCCCGGTCGGTCGATGCGTATTGCCGGCGGGCCCGCCGGGCGAGCTCCTCCAGAGGCTCGTCGTAGACGTAAGAAAAATCCCAGCGCTCGAACAGGGCATCGTAACCTTCCAGCTCCCCCGGTGACTTGATGTGCGCAAGGGGCGGGCCCACGGGGTCGAAATAGTAGGCATCGGCGGCACGGCGGGCGTAGACTTCGCCCTGGCGGTTGCGAACCACCGACGACCCGTCCGGCAGATCCTCCACCGCAAAAAGCGCGGGCACGGTCAGATCCACGCCGAACGGCGCGCCCCACAGTTTCGTCTCCTGCGAACCGAACCACAAAGCTTCCACATCGGTCCCCAGGGCCTCCATCACCACCCTGTCCGTCTTGGCCACCAGCTGGAAGAGGCAGCCGCAGTCGATGGGGCCATCGCCGCCGATCAGCTGCCGACGCAGCTTCCGGTAAGGGATCACGTGGATGCTGGAACAGTCCGTCCCGCCGATGTCCAGCGGTAGGCAATCCGGTTTCTGCCGATTGAGCGTGGCCAAAACCCGCTCGCGACCCGTCATGGATCTCTCCTCCAATTCAGCCCGACAACGGAAATCGTCACCGCCGCCTCTGGACCTGCCAAAGCGAGACCAGCGCAGGCCTTGCGCACAGACTCAAGCCATGGTACTCGCCCCGCGTGACAAAGGCCACCGTCCCTCGGTTCATTCAGGGCCCCGGGGGTAGCGAACATTTGCCGTGTCGCCCGGGTTCATCGCCCGTCACGGCCCCGGTTGGCTTGCAGATGGCCCCTTACCGCGAAGACGATCCATTGCGATTCGGCCCCGCCGGGCCGACCCCGAAAAGTCTCGTCGCGCGCGCTTGGCCGCTACGCCGAA
>DQVB01000521.1 GCA_015661985.1 Planctomycetota bacterium
GGTCATGGGACGTGTCAGGGGTCAGGAGTCAGGAGTCAGGTGTCAGGGGTCAGGAGTCAGGAGTCAGGTGTCAGGGGTCAGGGGTCAGGAGTCAGGGGTCAGGGAGCGGGGAGCAACGCCGAATGACCAATGACGAAATCCGAATCACTGAATGGCGCTCCGCAAAGCTACCTGTCAGCCACGGAAAAGCGCGGCGTCAGATGACCGGTCTTCGTCATTCCTCATTAGGCATCCTTTGCTCATTGGGATTTGGGCATTGTTGCTTTGTCATTGTTGGTTTTGTCATTGTTGCTTGGTCATTGGTCATTCCTTCGTCATTACCGGGCGGTTGCCGCTTGCTGCGACACTTTCACGCCGTGGTCCGTCCCGTGCGGCCCATTACGACCTGGTAGCCGGCGTAGAGGATCTTCCAGCCGCGCTGCAGTAGCCACGGCACGGCCCGGGCGCCCTTGCCCGTAAAACGCCCCTCACGCCAGGGCGTGTCGTCGAACACCAGAAGGCTCGTCTCATGGAGTCGTGGCAGCGCCGCCTGGAGCTCACGCAGGGCATGCTCCGCATGCCCGGGGTGGTCTGTATCCAGGCTGTCCAGATACAGCACGTCGATCCGATCCCTGAAGCCCGTCAAAAACGCCACCGAATCGCTCTGGTGCACCCGGACCGCCGGGCCGAACACCGCGCACCACGCCCGGGCAAAGCGGCAGTGGCCCTCGTCCACGTCCACCGAATGCAGCTGGCCGCCGGCCCGAGAGACGAACATCCCGGCCAGGTAGGTGAAAAACCCCGCCCCTGGCCAGTCCTCCTCCTGGCGGATGGTGCCCGTCTCCACGATCGTGGGCCGCTCGAAGCGGCTCCCGATCTCCCGAAACAGCACGTCGAACGAATGGTTCCGGTCGCGGTACTCCTGGCCGCTCGTGTCCGCCGGCCGGCACCAGCGGCCGATCCACTCGCGCAGCACTACGTCGGCCGCCGCCTGTGCGGCCGGCACGTAGCGCGTGGGACCGAGCATCCTCAGGCAATATTCGGCCAATCGCCCCGGGTCGTAGGCCCGCCCGGGGTGCTCCACCAGGTTCCACTCCACCCGCCGAAACCGGCTCCAGGGACGTACCGCTTCGGCCAACACCACGTTGAGCTGGTTGGGCCGGGGCAAGGCGAAACGCACCGGGTCGTGGGCCGCGGTCCAGATGCCCACGCTGGGCGTACGGGCCAGCCCACACGCATGCAGCGGCCCCGAGTCCACACCCACCACCAGGTCCGCCTCTTCCATCAAGGCAAAAAGCCGCGCCGCGGAACATTCGCCTTCAAAGTCGCTCAAATGGCGCAGGCGCCACGAATCCAGCCGCGGCACGCGGTTGTCCCAGTCCAACAGCACCAGACTGCCTTCGAAGCCATCCAGCAAGTGGCGGTACAAGGCGGCAGCCAGCCGGTCAGGCAAGCTCTTCTGGTGCTGGGCCGTGTTGCCTTTGGTGTGCAAAAGCACGATCGGCCGCGGCAAATCGGCCAGCCAACGTCGCACCAAACGCGTATCCTCAGCCGGCACCAGCGGCAGGACACGTACCTCGGTCCGGCAATACTCCTGCCACAGCTCTTCACGCGGGCCGATGTCCGGAAGCGGCTCCAGGGAAATGTTCCACGCCGGCTTGTTGCCTTCCCACGACCGGCCGTGCCCGGCGTGCGGGCCCTGTGGCGAGTGCGGCCAGGGATGCACGTGCCGGGCCTTGGCCGTAATCCCCGCACCGGCCGCTCGAAACAAGATCCGCTTGTCCGGCGTGCACTCCACGGCCACCCGCCACCCGCGTCGCGCGTACAAGGGGATCAAGCGGGCAAAGTTGGCCGCATCGCCCAAGCCGTGATAGAAGGCCACACTCACAAGCCCCCGACGCCGCGGCGGACCAGCGGTTCCAGGAGCTGCCGTCATAGGGTTATGAGTGTCCGCCGGCCGGGCCTTTGGTGCTCTGGCCGACTCGGGATCCTGGGCATCGGCTGCCGAACCCTCCACACTCGCTCCAGCCACAACACCGCGAGCCGGATCCAGATACTCCAGCACGCCGCCCTGATAATAAAGCTCGATCCGCCGCACCACCTCCTCGGGCGTGATCATCGCCATGCACCGCGGAATCCGCAGCTCCGCGGAAACCTGCACGGGATGCTGGCACAGGTTGTGCCGGTCCTTGCTGTCGCCGTCCCCGACCAACTGGCAGCGCGAACGCCAGCAGCCGCCTTCGGCACAGCACGGCAGTGCCCCCACGGTGTGGATGAACTGGTGATGGGGATAGGCTTCCCAATGCGGCGGCTCACGCCCACCGGCTACCACCACGCACGGCCTATGCTTCGCTTTACCCGGCTTGGCCGGCACGGCCGCGGCCAGGTGCATGGCCAACGTCACAGGCGAAAGCACCCCGTCGGCATGGTAGACCAGCCGCACCAGCTCGCGCAGCGTGGTCCGGCCCACCAGCTGCGTCACCCCTTCCAATTCAGGATGCCAATGGCCCGCCTCGCCACACTGCACAAAGTGCACTCGGCCGGCCAGCCGGTCCACCACCTGCTGAAAACGGCCCGGGGCCCACCACTTGGCCGTAAAGTCGTATTTGCCCCCGGCCACCAACACCCAATACCGCCCAGGGATGCCCAGCTCCGCATGGGGCGGACGGCTGTTACGCTCCTCCTCTGAAAGATGAATGTCGCCGCGGTACTGGGTGACCGGCACGCGCAGCCCCAGCTGCTGCTCGAGGTACTGGTGGTAGCCGTGGATGAAATGGTACGGCCGCTGGTTGCTCTGGTGGATCAGCGGATAATGCATGTCCACAGAGAGCACGTCGGGGGAACTCTCGTCCAGGGGAGTCAGATGGGGGTTGTGGAGCCAGAGGTCGTCGGCCGAGCTGCGCACGTCGGTCTGGAAGCGGCCCGGGCAGGCGGCATGCAGGTCCCGCACCGCTGCGGTGAACATCACCACGTCGCCAGGACTCTGGAAGCTCTTGAGAATCAACCGCTTCACTGCTGCGGACTCCGATCGGCTTCGGATATTCGAAAATGACGAATGACCAAACACCCAATGACGAAAGAATGCCGAATGCCGAATGATGAACTAGCGGCCGACGCTACAACACGGCCGTGGCCCGCTTCGAACACCAAACTTCCGGGCATTCGAACTTCGTCAATCCTTGGTCATTCGCCATTAGACATTCGTCATTCCCCACCCATTGGTGCCTGGTCCTTGGTCATTCGTCCGTCGTTCCCAGCATGTAGTCACAGGCCTGTTGTCGAACCGGACTTCCGGCCATTCGTCCTTCTCATTCGTTCGTCATTCCCAGCCGTGTCCCATCTTCTCCATCTGCTCGGCCAACCCCGGCACCTCGGCCACAAGCCTCTGTTTCTCTTCGCCAGTGAACCGAAAGCTACGCTCTTCGTCCGGCTTCACCTTGTGCACCACGGGCCACTGGCGGATGAACTCGTCCGTCTCTTCGCTGGGCTCTTCGCCGACGCACTCGAGCACTTCGTCCAAACCGGCTTTGCGGCCGGCCTGGCCTTCTCCGGCCAGCTTGTCCAGCTGCACCACGGCCAAACGGCCCCGGTCACAGGCTTCGATGAACCGGCAAGTGGCCACCCACGAGGCGGCAAACTGACGCACGTCCAACTCCGGGGCAAAGGTGTTCTTCAGCGACGCCATCGCCGCAAACGGCTCGCGCACGCACACCACCCAGCGGGCCTCGGGCCAGAGGGAGGCAAACTGCCAGGCGGCTTCGCCCCGCGCGGCCAGGCCGATCCACTTCAGCCCCCAGCGGGGCTTCGCTTCAACCGGAGGCCCCAGACCTGTCATGTACTCCCGCACCAGCCGCTTGAAGATCTCCCGGCAGCGATGCGGGCCGCTTCCCGCATAATGCGGCACGCCGTAGCCCTGAAGCCGGTTGGCACGCACTGCCCACCGGCCGTGCTCGACCAGCTTCTGGTACCAGTGCCACAAGTCCGCCCAGTGGAGCTTCGGCTCCTGGCCGTGGATGTGGATCCGCGGATGCTCCGACAGAAACCACTGCACCCACGTGGTCCCCGACCGAGCCATCCCGGTCACCACGATGGGCATCTCCAGGTCTTGCGACACAGCACCACCTCCGTCTGTTTCTCGTTGCCACTCACGGGCTTGTCGTCGAACCGGATTTCCGGCCATTCGTGCTCCGTCACTCCTCCCTCATTCGTCCTTCGGCATTCTTTGGTCATTGGTGTCTGGTCATTGGTGCCTGGTCATTGGTGCTTGGTCATTGGTGCTTGGTCATTCCTGCGTCCTTAGACATTCGTCATTCCCGCGCCGTAGCGCCCGGCGGCGTTGATCCGCCCATGGAGGTCATCCACCACCCAGTGCAACAGGGCCAAATGCAGCGATTCGACCATCCCCATGTCGTCAAGGACCACATGCACGCCGTCCTGCTGGATCTCTTTCAATTTGCCGCCGTCGTAGCCGGTGAGCCCGAAAGTGACCAGCCCCTGCCTGTTGGCCCAATCGACCGCGGCCAGCACATTGGGGCTGTTGCCCGATCCGCTGATGGCGATCACCACATCGCCCGGCCGGCCGTACTGCATGAGCTGCTGGAGGAAGATTTCCTCGCAGCCCAGGTCGTTGGCTATGGCCGTGATCCAGGGTGTATTGTCCGTGAGGCTCATCACGCGCGGCCGGCGTTTGGAGGCGTCGTGCAAATCCTCTTGCCGGAGGGCGTTCTTGGCCAGGTCCTCGGCAAAGTGCGACGCGGTGGCCCCCGAACCGCCGTTTCCGAACACAAAGATAAACTGGCCGTCCTCCCAGGCCCGCCAGATCCCTTCAGCCAGCCGCGCGACCGCCTGCCAGTCCACCCGCTCCAACTCCCACCCCATCCGCTCCAGATACTCATCCACATCGTGAGTCACACCGAACATGGCAGTCCTCCTGATCGTCCGCTTTGATTACGAAAAAGGCCCGGTCCTCGCGAAAAAGCCGGGCTTCCCCCATCACCATCGCGACACCACCGAGAATGACAACATCGGCCCCTCCCGCTCCCTCCGTGCCCTCTGTGTGCTCCGTGGCCACCGAAGAGTTCCTCCCCAGATGCGCATAAAAAAAACACCGAACACAAGCCACCGTCGTGCTCGGCAAGCTACCTCCAATTCACCACGACACCGTGAACAAGTCGAAACTTCCGGATGGTTCGAAGGCTTTGACGCGAGGAGGGACCTGACAGCTATCGCCGCAAGCTCCCATGCCGCGCAGGGCCTTTAGAAGGTCAAGCCGACCCACAGTCCCCCTCCCCCCGGTGGGGAGGGGTTAGGGGAGGGGGGCGATGGCACTGCCCACACCAGCAACTCCACGACCGGCTGAATTGGTCCTCGCGTATTCACCCCCTCCCTTACCCTCCCCCATTAAGGGAGGGGAGTATACGTCCAAACGGCGCAGTGTCACCCGGAGTCGCACCCATTCCAAACCAGCAAGACTCCGATTGGTCCGTTGCTGAGAGTCCGAACCAACAAGACCTGAAATCTCCGGCTACCGGAAAGAACAAATCGTTCGCGGTATACGCAACGCCGCCACGATCGGCAGACTGGCAAATTTGCACTTTCCAGTTTTCAATTTGGAATTTGCAATGCCCCATCGCCGCCTGGCGTCTTCGCACCAATGGGCTCGAATAGACAGCATCCAAACGCACTGGGGCCAACAACCGCCCGGTCCTCAAGGCCTGGAGGTTCCCCTCGTCCGACAGCCCCGGGATCACTCCCCCGCCCCTGCAACGTCGGCGGCCGAGCCCGATTGTTCTCGGTGGCCCCATGGCGTACCAGCTACAGCCAGCCCACATCATCACGCGTGTCAAACCCATTCACCCCGCGCAACGACCCAACTCGAGCCGATCGCTGACCAACGCTATCGCCCTCGGTGTGAACACGTACCCTGAACGATTAGTAATCCATTGGCAGCGTGTTGACCGCGCGATGAAGCCCCCACCGGCGAGCCATCCTCACCGCTCCCGACCACAAACGTTCGGCGATTCCCGGCCTCCGTGGCCGACTTTGCCGCCAAGTCTCACACCGCTCGCGCACACGCTCCAACGACCGTGGCACCCGAGGAGCTCCACTGCGCGTCATCACCTCTGCTCCGCATGGTTCCCACTCCCCTCCCAACCCTACCCCCCCGCCCAAACCGTCATGCACCCTTGCCCAAAGCACACAGCAACGGCGTAAAACACATGAGCGAAGCAATGTTGGTCGTACTAGGCAAGCTGCTGGACGAGTCCGTAGAATCATTAACTGAGCAAAGGGCTTCGAACTAGCCGAGTCCGGTGAAGGATGGATAATGCCTTCGACCCCATGGTGCGCGACGCCCTTAGAAAAGCACGGGGCTCTGTTGCACCGCCATGCCTGATAAGGGGGTTAGAGGGCCACCTCTCATGTACCACTATGGCAAGCCGGTGGTCACGGCACGACAGAGATGATTGGCCAACCACTTGGCAGTTCGATGCAACCTCTTTTCCGACCTGCCCCGGCACGCCGGAGAACGCACGCGCACTAGCCCCGCTCCCAATTCCTATATGGCGGTCTTGTCTTCTGTTTCCGTGAGTTTCCGTCCGCTCGCATGGTGGTTACAACGAATGGACGTAAACAATGGCTGCGATACCAAGAACGATGTTGAGA
>DQVB01000467.1 GCA_015661985.1 Planctomycetota bacterium
CTCGCTTCCCCGCGGCCAAATCACGGGAAAAACCGAGCCCCCTGCGCGTAAGGCCCTTTTGGCCCCACCCTGAACCCCCACGATGGCAAGGACTTACGAACAGCGATTGGGCTCCGACCATGGGGGCGATTGTTGACAGCCCACGCAGGCGGAAATAGAATGCGCAAACGAAGGCGCGGTTGGCTTTTGCCGCTTCAGGACTTGTCGGCGTGACTTTTTCGCGCAAGGTGGTCCGATGCGAGCCGTCCTGCTGGCTTTTCGCACAACGTGGATTGGCTTCCTGCTGATCGCTGCAGGGGTCTTCCTCGGCTGGTTGGTGGTGCGGGCGATGGTGGACTTGGCCGTCTGGTTCAAGGAGGAAATCATCGACGAATGGAGGGACCAGCGGGGCAAAAGTGGCGGTCCGTAGTGCCGGGCGGCCGGTTCGACGGCCCCACCTGGTCACTCTTTCCGCTGTCAACCTGTTTCGATGACAGCAGGCCGGTGGCGCCGATGATGTTTTGGTTCTTGTGGAGATGTGCAAGGAGGGATGGATGAACGGAATCCCAGTGCTGTGCGCCGAAGGTCGCGGGATCGCCGAGGCGTGGGAGAATTCGCTGATCTTGCTCTATCAACAGGGCTGCCAGCTGAGAACCGAGTATGACCAGCCTGGCGATCCGCCCAGCAAGGATGCCACGATGGTTCTCACCATACACGAGCCGTCGGCCGAGCCGATGATCCACCGCGACTTCCCCGGCGGATTCGAAGAGCTTCAGGAATACGTCATGGAGGTGTGCGAGGGGATCAAGGACCACCTGATCCGGGACGCCAACGACCCATCGGATACCCGTTGGGAGTATACGTACCATCAGCGTCTTTGCCGCTACGACGTGCCGGCACTGGAGCCGATCGACCAGCTGGAACAGGTGGCCGCTCAGCTGGCCGCCGCTCCACACACACGTCGTGCCCAGGCCATTACCTGGAAGGTCTGGGAAGATCTGCGCTGCTACGATCCGCCATGTCTCCAGAGCATCTGGTGCCGCATCACCGGGGGGCCGGAACTACCCAAGCTGAACATGAACGTCCGCTTCCGCTCCAACGACGCCTACAAGGCGGCGTTCATGAACATCTTTGCCCTGTGCCAATTGCAGCAGCGGATCGCCCAGCGAGTCCGCCAGCTGTCAGGGATAGAGGTAACGGTGGGCCGCTACGTCCACATGGCCGACAGCTACCACATCTACGGCTGCAACTTGGCCGAGTTCGAAGCCCGGTTCCTCGGCGCGCTGCAGAAACGCACCTTCGAACAGCGCACCATGCGGTACGCCGACGTGCGAGAGATGATGGAGGAAGCCAGGCCGCGGATCGTGGAGAAAGCCAGGCGCATGGGTCGCACCTGCAAGCCGGTGCCCTGAACGTTTCTTGCGCGACGCCGCCGGCCGACTCGCTGACAGCGATGGAGACGTGGCCGGGCGGAGTACACCTGCCCTACCGAGGCATTCGACGCTTCAGACCACTCGGGTTGTCAAGACAGCGGCGAGGAACGAAACGATGGCAACGGGTGCAGCGACCGAGCGGCGATTGGCTATTGCGGAGGGGACCGGATCAGCTGGCGGTCCAGACTCGCCGGGCGTAAGCGGGAAGAAGAGGCGGCGTGTCGGTTCAGGCCCCCCGTGGCCGCGGTGGCAGGGTTGGTGGGCACTCCCCCTGGCGATATGGGTCGCTGGGACTGCCAGCGGCCGGTCGGCCGCAGAGGACGCGGGGAGCCAGCCGTACCTTGATCGGGTGATCCGGCAGGTCGAGCCGAGCGGCGTGGGACAGCCCGAACGGCTGGGCCAGTACCTGGAGGCTTTCCACCACCGGCTGATCAACGACACACGGCTGTTCGCCTTCCACGCCCAAGCGGAACAGACCGCCGACGGCCGCGTGCGGCTGACAGGATATGCGGAGTTCGAAGAGAACCGGCGGGTCGTGGTGGAGTACCTTCGCAGGCTGGGGTTTACGCGGATCGACGACCGGATGGAAATGCTCCCTTCCAAGGCTTTGGGGACCCGGCTGTTCGGCGTCGTGAGGGCCGGCCATGTGTTCTGTTTCGAGCGGCCCGGGGGCGAGGTGGTCACCGAGTGTCTGTTGGGCGCGCCTTTGTACCTGTTGAAGCAAACGCACGACGGTTTCCTGCTGTGTCACGGGCCGGAAGGCTATGTGGGCTACATCCGTCGCCAAGCGGTCGAGTGCCTGGACCGACAACGGTTTCTATCCTATGTGGAGGGCCCCCAGGTGTGGCTGCGCGAGGATTTCGCCCTTCCGGGATCGGATCGGATGCCGGCCGGGGCTCGGGTGAAGCTGCTCCAGGTACGCGACAGCATGGTGACGGTCATGTTGCCCGACGGTCGGAAGGCGTCCGTGCCCCGTCGTGGCTGCCGGATCGACCGGCGCGAGCCGGACCCGCGGATGGCGCGCGTCATTCAGAACGCCCGGCGACTTCTGGGCACACCGTATCGCTGGGGAGGCAACACCTCCGACGGGATTGACTGCTCGGGGCTTGTCCAGGTGGCCTTCGGCGCCGAAGGGATCCATTGGCCCCGCGACTCGAACCAACAGGTGTACCTCGGCACATTGGTGGCCGTGCGTTGGGACCGCAGCCGCCTCCGGCCCGGCGACACGCTCTATTTCCTGGGCCGCGGCGGCATGATCCGCCATACGGCGCTTTACCTGGGCGGAGGCCGCTACCTGGAGGCGGTGCGCCCGGCGGTACGTATCTCGAGCTTCAACCCGGACGATGCAGGCTACCATGCCGCCCGGGCCGCGGCGCTGGCCTTCGGCAAAAGGCTCCTCGAGTGACGGAGGCCAATACACGGGTGTCGCGCGCGGCGGGCGTGCCGCGGTGCGCGTGCCCCGTGCTGGCCACAGAACGGGGCCCCTCTTCCCCCACAGCGAGTCCACGCAGCCGGCGCTGCTGGCCCCGAGGCCCACACCCGCCGGGTTCAGTAAGACTTCAGCCATCCGAAGCGTTTTTCGGCTTGGGGAGTGGAGGGAGTTTTCCGCTGGCTAAATCACCGTGCGCGATACGGCGCCATGCGGCCCGTTGGCCCGCACGGATGGGTTGTTGTTGCAGCGCCCTGTTGCGCTTCCGCAAATAGTAGCGAACGTTCCTCACAGAATCACACGTCCCCACACATTTGTGGTCCCGCGTAACGTTGGCATGAAGATCCTCCCACACCCGCTCGATCCGATGGTCATCCGGACAGTGCGCAGGTAAAAAGTGCAGCTCGAAGCGCCGGCCGGCCTCGGTGCCTGAACTCTCCTCCACTTCCTTCGTGCTGTGGATGCCATAGTTGTCCAAAATGACGTGAATCTTCTTCGCCTACGGATAGCGATTGTGCAACTCCCAGAGTAAGAGCGTGTTTCAAACCCGGCCCAAGCGCTGTGCCCAAGCGCTGTGCGCGGGTGAAGCGCTGTGCGCGGGTCTCCCGACCCCGCACACATGGCCTGACCGAAGGTCTCCAGTGCCCTGCGGGACGAAAGTTTTGAAGCAGCCCAAGCGC
>DQVB01000462.1 GCA_015661985.1 Planctomycetota bacterium
ACCAGCTCCATGCCGTCCGTGCCCCCGCCCACCGTGTAGCTCCGGAACCGGGGCGGCGTCATCCGGTCGTGGCGCTCCGGCTCGAACGATACCGGATCCATCGAAACCAAGCGACCGCCCTCCACACGTAGTTGGCCGTCCCAGTACATCTCCGACGATGGGGGACCGAACCCCCATTCCAGTTGCATGGTTACCCGCTCGGCCGCCACGGCGGACATGGCGACCAGCGCGGAAAGACCACATGTTGTGAGCACTCGCATGGTCAAATCTCCTTGTGCCACGTGGCTCGACTTCCGTGTGCGGATCCAGGCAACCCGGGCCGGCGCGCCTGTCCATCCGGCGGGAAGTCCAACCGCGCTGCCACCCAGGGTCGCAGACGGGGTTTGGCAGGATGGACATTCCTGTCCGTCACAAGTGGGGCAAAGCTCGCAATAGCCTGGACATCGCAGATGCCACAAAATATGAGTCTTGCCGCACAGCCGGAGCCCCCGCCCATGATTGAAGGGCGAGAATGCCCATCCTACGTTTCCTTTCCGCAACGTTGGGGTTCAGTAGACGCGCCCCAGGTAGTCGACAATCGCCCGGCGGACGGCCAGAGGGTCGATCTCGTCCTGCTGGCGGTACAGCACTTTCCCGCCAGGAGCGATGAGCAGTGTGTAAGGCAACGCGCCGGACCACTGTTTGTCGACCACTTCAATCAATTCATACACGTCGTCCGACCCGTAGATGTAGTTCTTCGAGGAGACATGTTCATCGGTCAGGATCTTCAACACCTGTTCCTTCCGCTCGGGCAAGTCCGCGCTGATGGTGATCAACTCGAAGGGCCGCCGCCGGTAGCTGCGGTGGATGGCCACCAGCTCAGGAAGTTCGGCCACGCACGGGCCGCACCAGGTGGCCCAGATGTTGATCAACCGCACGCGGTTGGACTTGTTCTGCACCAGTTCGGCCACACCTTGCTTGTCGATCGGCTCCAAGGCAACCGGTTCGCGATTCCACTTTTCCAAGGCCGCCCGCACGGCGGGTCGTTTCTCGGACCACTTGATGGAACAGCCGAACATCCTGGTTCTCTCCACCGGTACGGGCCGGCCAGCCAAGAGCGCGTCGACGGCGTTGCGCGCGTCGTGAGAGGTGACCCGTTCGGGCTTGGCGTTGTCGTCGATCCGCCCCGTGTAGCGCAGCCGCCGCCGGGCATCGAAAATGAACACGTGCGGCGTGGCCACCGCGCCGTAGGCTCGCGCGACGGCCTGGGTTTCGCCATCGTAGAGATAGGGGAAATTGAAGCCGCGATCCTTGGCCCGGATCTTCATCTCTTCAAACGAGTCACTCACGTCGGTATAGCCGAGCTCATCCAAGCGAAGGGCCTGCGGGTCGTTGGGAGAAATGGCCACGAGGGCAACGCCCCGGTCACGATAGTCGTCCACCAGCTTCTTGATCCGTTCTTCGTAGGCTTGGGCCGTGGGGCAATGGTTGCAGGTGAAGACGATCACCAACACGCGGGCATCGGCAAAATCCTCCAGGCGGTAAGTCTTGCCGTCCACGCCAGGGAGGGAAAACGCCGGGGCCGGCGCGCCGATGGGAAGCGTCCGGAACGGAGCCTTCGCAGCCACAGCCACGGATCCCGACGTTGTCCATACCGCTGCGATGAACAGGGCAAACCCAAAATGTCCCGATCCTCGTATCATCAGTTCGTCTCCCCACTGGCCTTGTTCTCAGCCCGCGTGGCGTTCCATGGTTCCCATGATACGCGTGCCCTGGGCGCCTGTCCAAGCCTTCAAGCACAAAAGGCCAGGAAACCGGAGCAGCTCCGAGCCGTCTTCCGGGCACGGCGTCCCTGGCGTGGGGCGGGCTTCCGGCCCGTCACCCCACAACCCAAAAAGACGCGGCCACGGCTCCCAGATATACAAGTAGTGAGATTCTATTATCGGAAAGGGCCGGCAGCGCGGGCAAGGCCCCACGAGGACGCACCGCGGGGACGAAGCGCAGCGGCGTCAGGCACACGTGCCTGCGGGGCAGCAGTTTCCAAGCGCCCAGCCCCCGGTGAGGTCAGCCGCGGCGGCTCGCAGATCTTCGCCTGGCGCTCGGCCGGGATTGAGCCACCGGCGGTGTATCCTACAATGCCCCTGTGGGCAGGGTGCCTGATGGCGGTTCTCCCGGCGCGGGGCTGGGGTGCGACCGAGCGATAGGGGTGAGTGGGTAGTTCATGAGGTACCGTATGATGAGAGCATTATGATGAGAGCATTGCGACGCGAAACGGTACACGGCGTAGAGCTGGCCGTGGCGGACCGTGGCCAGGGCCACACGTTGATGCTGGTCCATGGCTTTCCCCTGGACCACACGATCTGGAGCGCACAGCTTGGTGCCCTGGCGGCCCGCTGCCGGGTTATCGCTCCCGACTTGCGTGGTTTCGGCCAAAGCGGTGTGACCCGGGGCACAGTCACCATGGAGCAGCTGGCCGACGATCTGGCCGTTTTGGCCGAGGCCTTGGCCGTAGAGGTGCCCTTGGTCCTGTGTGGTCTGTCCATGGGCGGCTACGTGGCTTTCCAGTTTTGGCGCAAATACAGCGAACGTGTGGCCGGTTTGATCTTGTGCGACACCCGCGCCGAGGCGGACGATCCATCGGCGGCTGCCGCCCGTCGGGAGACGGCCGAGCGGGTGCTGGCCGAAGGCCCCG
>DQVB01000124.1 GCA_015661985.1 Planctomycetota bacterium
ACCCTGGAGGAAGCCAACCGCGTGCGGCGCGAGCTGGGATTGCCGGAGCTGGCGGAGCGGGGAGCAGGGAGGGGCGAGAGCCAAGAGCAGGGAGCATCAGGAGACCGGGCAGCAGGGCAGCACGCGGCAAGCAAGTTGGAGGTCGAAAGCAGGGAGGAAGGGGCAGCGAGCGGGGAGTGGAGGGCGGAGGGCAGGGAGCGGGGAGCGGAGGGCGGAGGGCAGGGAGCGGCGAGCAAAGAGGCATGAAAGGCAGCACGATGACCACAAAAGACGTGTCGGTGGCCGGCAGGGCGCCGCATGGGCACGAACGTCGCGGACTTCTGGCCGAAGGGCCGCTGCTGTCGGTGATCGTTCCGGTCTACAACGAAGCGGGCACGATCGACGAGGTGTTGCGGCGGGTGGTGGCCGCGCCGTATGAAAAGCAACTGATCGTGGTCGACGACGCCTCGACGGACGGGACCGGAAAGCAGCTCGAGAAGTGGCAAGGGCATCCGGGGGTGGTGCTCCTGCGCCATGTGGAAAACCGCGGCAAGGGGGCGGCCATCCGCACCGGGCTGCGACATGCCGAAGGCAGATTCACCATCATCCAGGATGCGGATCTGGAGTACGACCCGGCGGACTATCCGAAGCTGATCGAGCCGCTTCGGTCGGGCCAGGCGGCGGTGGTCTACGGCTCCAGGCGGTTGGGTCGACCAGTCGGCTGGGGCGATGTTGTCAATCCGTTCTACCATGGTGTGACGCTGTTGAACCTGTGCGTGCGGTTGTTGTACGGGGCGAGGATCACCGACGAGGCGACCTGCTACAAGGCCTTTCGGACCGATGTGCTTCGGGCGATGGAGCTGGAGTGCGAGCGGTTCGAGTTCTGCCCCGAGGTGACGGGCAAGGCGTGCCGGATGGGGCACAAGATCGTAGAAGTGCCGATCAGCTATCGGGGCCGGAGTCTACGCGAGGGCAAGAAGATCCGCCTGCGCGACGGCGTCCAGGCCCTGCGGACGCTCTGGAAATGGCGCCGCTGGAAAACCGGCGCTCAGTGGAGGTGGCGGTCCATCCGTGATTGGCCGGATGGCTCGCGTCTTTGTGCGCCGTGACGGCGCAAGGTGTGTCAACGGTCTGGATTTGGGAACTTGTGCTGGCCTTTTTGGTTGGGGAGCAAGCGGCCGCGCTTGCTCTACACCAGGGGAGGTTAACCGATGAACCAACCTGTGAGTAAACCGTCCCGGTCCCCGCGCTCCGCCCTGTGCCCTCCGCTCTCCCGGGCCGGGCTCACGTTGATCGAGGTGCTGGTGGTGGTGGCCATCATCGGGATGCTCATGGCGCTTCTGTTGCCTGCGGTACAGGCATCGCGCGAAGCATCTCGCCGCAACCGCTGCATGAACAACCTGAAGCAACTGGGCATTGCCATCGAGAACCACACAAGCGCCCACGGCCACTACCCGACCAACGGCTGGGGTTTCCTCTGGGTGGGCGACCCGGACCGCGGCATGGGCCCTGAACAGCCCGGCGGATGGATCTACAACATCCTGCCCTATGTGGAACAAGAGGAGTTGCGCAGGCTGGGGCGGGACGAGGATCCGGCTGCCAAGCGGCAAGCGTTGGGGCGATTGATCCAGACGGCCCTTCCGGTGGTGCGTTGTCCCAGCCGGGCCACCGCAGTGCTGTCGGCCTGTAACCCGGCGCTAGGGTTCCGTAACGCCGAGTGGGCCGAGCAGGTGGCCAAGACCGACTACGCGGGCAACGAAGGCGACTGGATCAGCGACACGCGCGGTGGGCCGCGCACACTGGAAGAGGGCGATTCGGGCCGCTACCGGTGGCGGGACACACGGCGGGCGACGGGCATCTTCTACCAGCGCAGCCGCGTGCAGCCGGCGATGGTCCAGGACGGGCTTTCGATGACGTACCTGGTGGGCGAAAAGTACGTTTCCACGGGCGGGTACGACACGTACGAGGATCCGGGGTACGATCAGAGCGCCTACAGCGGTGTGGACGTGGATCTGAACCGGTGGGTGTTGAAGCCGCCGCAGGTGGACGGCCAGGAGGTGGACATGCGGCGCTTTGGCAGCGCCCATGTGGGCGGCTGCCATTTCGTGTTCTGTGACGGGTCGGTACGCCGGATCAGCTACGAGATCGACGCCCGGGTGCATCGCGCCTTGGGCAACCGCCGCGACGGGGCGGTGATCGACCAGAGCGCGTTTTGAGGAGAGTCTCCAGGCAGAGGGCCGGACAGCCGGACGGACCGCGGAAGCGGAGATGTGCAGCGAGAATGGGAGACTCACAGCCCGACGAAGGTGTGGCTCTTGGCGATTCGGCTCGGAGAACCAAGCGGCGCGCCGGGCTCATGAGAGCCAAGCCCCGGGTTCGTTTCGGGACAGCTGAGCCACGCAGGAGGAGCCCCGGCAGGTGGCAGCTCTCTGGTTTCCCTGGGTCTGCTGAAGGGTTGCAGGAGGCCCGTGGGTGCTACAGAATGATCGTTCCGGGCAGTCGGGCGGGGGCAAAGCGTGTTGTCGAGGAATCGCGGCCATGCCGGATACCGACCGTGGATCGGACAACCTGGACCGTTACGTCCGCCAGATGCGCTACCCGCCGCTGGGTGAAGAGGGCCAACGGCGACTCGGCGCTTCCCGCGCGCTGGTCTGCGGATGCGGCGCCCTGGGCAGCATGCTGGCCAACACCCTGGTCCGCGCCGGTGTGGGTTCGGTGCGGATCGTGGACCGGGACTTCGTGGAACTGAACAACCTGCAGCGCCAGGTGCTCTTCGACGAAGGCGACGTGGAGAACCAGGTGCCCAAGGCCATCGCCGCCGCGGAGAAGCTGCGCCTCATCAATTCAGGCGTCGAAGTCGAGCCGATCGTGGCCGATGTGGATCACACGAACATCGAAGCCCTCTGCGAAGGGGTCGACGTGATCGTGGACGGGACGGACAACTTCGAGACCCGGTTCCTGGTGAACGAAGCCGCCGTGAAGCTGGGCATCCCTTGGGTCTACGGCGGGTGCCTGGGCGCCGAAGGCCAGACGATGGCCATTCTGCCTGGCGAGACTCCGTGTCTGCATTGCCTGATCACCGAATGCCCGCCGCCGGGCACCGTCCCCACCTGCGACACGGCCGGCATCCTGGCCCCCGTCGTAGGTGTGGTGGCTTCTATCCAGGCCATCGAGGCGATCAAGATCCTCAGCGGAAACAGGGATGCCGTTTCCCGCCATCTGACGGTGATCGAACTGTGGGACAACCACATCCGTCAGGTGGACGTCTCCGGGCTGCGCCAGTCGGCGGATTGCCCCACGTGCCGCCACGGCCAGTTCCCGTGGCTGGCCGGCAAGCGGGGAGGCCATACGGCGGTACTGTGTGGGCGCAACGCCGTCCAGCTGACCCATACCGGCGTGCAGGTTGACCTGGACGAACTGGCCCGCCGCCTGGAAGGCTTGGGCCAACTGAGCCGCAACGCCTTCCTGCTCCGCTTCAAAGTAGACGGCTACGAATTGACCGTGTTTCCCGACGGGCGGGCCATCATCGGGGGGACCGACGATATCGCCACGGCCAAGACGCTCTACGCCAGGTACGTGGGCAGCTAGTGGCTGCCATAAGCTGGACGGAACTCCTCGGGAGACCTCCGGTGGCGCACGTGTGCGGGGGTCGGAGATCCTCGCACGGCGCAGGGTTATCGCGTGGTGGCCGGCGGCACCTCCTCGGCGGGGGGCCTCTTGCCGAACACCAGCAGGAAGCGGTCGGCGGCTGGTGCGGGCCGTTCCGACCAGAAGTAAAAGCCGGCCTCGGCCATCTCCTGTTTGACCTTTTCGGGCGCGATCTTCCGCCGGTGGCTCGCTTCGCGCCGCGGCAGGTTCTCCTCGGCGCGCCGATCCAGCACATAGACGCGGCCGTCCGGTGTCAGGTGCTCGTGGAGTTGGGCCAAGAGCGTCTGGTGATGGAAGAGCAGGTGGTAGGTGTCCAGGAAGAAGACCACATCGACCGGGTCCGGGCCCAGTTCCGCCTGGCCGTTTTCCGTGAGCACCGGGGGCAACTCCACCCCGGGAGGCAGCGGCGGTCTTTCGTCCTTTTGTGTCGCCCATTCCTCCAGGACGACGTCCAGCCCCGGGCCGCTGGCCTGCGCCATGAGCGAGCCGATCAGCTGCCGGGCCTGGCCCAGGGCCACGAACACCGGCCGCCGGTACGTTCCGGACGTGGGGGCAAGGAGTCGTGCCGTCTTCTCCAGCGGCAAGGGCAGTGGCGCATCCGGATCGCCCCCCGGGGTTTCCACGCCGACGGGCCGCTGGAAAATGAGGACGAACTGGTCTTCGGCCGGCCAGCAGTCTTCGGCGCAGTCCGAAAAGGCGAAGCCTTCTTCTCGAGCTTCGCGCACCACCGTCGTTTCGGCGATCCAGTAGTGTTTCTTGGCGCGGGCTTCGCGCGGCACCCAGTCGCGGAGCGTGCCGCGGTGCCGGTCCACCACGACCAGGTATCCGCCCGGTTTGAGCGACCGCCACAGATGGCGCAACATCTCGCGCGGTTTGCTGAAATGATGGTACACGTGACGCATGTAGGCCACGTCGACAGAAGCCTCCGGCAGGCAGGGGTCGTCGGCACGGCCCAGGATCGCCTGGACCTGGGGCAACTGCCGCCGTTTCGCCTCTTCCTTCAACCGATCGACTTTCTCCTGGCCGATCTCCTCGGCGTACACTTTCCCTTCCGGTCCCACGATATCGGCCAGCACCCACGAGTCTTGCCCCTTCCCAGCTCCCACGTCGGCCACAACGGCACCGGGGCCAAGTCCCACCCGCTGCATCAGTTTGCGCAGTGATTCCGCCCGCTCCTCGGCCTGCTTCCGCCTTTCGGCCTGACGCTTCTTGCGCTCAGCCTCCGTGGGGCCGCGGTCGCGTTTTTCGGCCACGGCAGCCGAATGATCCGGAGGCTTGGCTTCCGCGGCCAGCGTGGGTAGGGCGAAGACCCCGGTGACAAGAGGGATAAGCATCCAACATAACAAACGGTTGCGACTCATCGTTCTCCTCCCAACAAAGGAAATCGCGCCCCCTGGGATCAGTACGCGCCCACCACATCTTTTCCAGCTCGGGTGGCCAGCGCCCGGTATGTCCCGTGGTCGATCGTCTCGGCCACCAGACGCACGGACCCGTCGGCCAACAGGAAATGCGCCCCTGCAGGGTGGTAGCTGCTGAAGGTGTGGAAATAATGCTCCGGCGTGTCTTCGGCGTTGGGCGGCCAAAGGGCCACTCCCACCACGCGGGCTGGTGCGTGGAGCCCGCCGGTCACCACGCCCACCCACGTGGACGGGGCCAACTTCGAGGAGCGTTCGCCCACGATGAACGTCTGGCTCAACCCGTCGTGGATCTCTGCAAAGCGCACGCCACGGTTCAGGAAAAACGTGCCGTCGCCTTCACACCGGGAGCTGGAACAGACGTCATGCAAGTCCACGGTTCCAAACATACCCATGTAGTTGCCCGTTGCCAACCTGATCGGCTGATACCCTCCGCCCGTGCCCACGTAAATGCCGCCCCCCGGAAGGAGAAAGGTGTTCGGGCCCGAGTCGGACGGACAGCGGTGGATGGCCAGCGGCAGCAGGCGGGCAGCCCCGTTTGCGGGGTGGGCCACCGGCTGATCGAAATGGATCAGCTGTTCGTAGACGGCCGTCTGTTCCATGTAGGGAAGGATGGCGGCGCCCCAGGCCCAGCCCGGTTCGCCAAACCAATGGGGCTTACCGGTCGCCGGGTCGTAACCGTACCAACCGGCCGGCAACCGGCCGAAGGTATCGTGATAGAGGTGCAGTCCAATGCCGATCTGTTTCAGATTGTTACTGCAAGACATGCGCCGAGCTGCTTCCCGCGACGCTTGCACGGCGGGAAGCAGCAGGGCGATCAGAATGCCGATGATGGCAATCACCACCAGAAGCTCAACCAAGGTAAAAGCCATACGCCGCGCAGCCATGGCTATACGTCCTCCTGAAACGGGAGTAAGGCCGGACGGGGGTCGCTTGGGATGCCGAAGCACCCCCCTCAGCCCGACAGAAACACAGAGAGCACGCCAAGGGCTACACGACAGGAGGGGGCGCGCGGCAGACCGGCCGACGCGACGGCCGGATCGCCTGACTCACAGACCGCACCGGCGCTACACGGCAGCGAGGGACGGGCTGAGCCGTAACGGGGCCCCGGCGCGGCGGGGTGCTCTTGGTGGCCAGAAAGCAGCAGATCGGACAGGTTCCCCCCGAGTCCATCTGGGCCGCGCCGCAGGCATGCTGCCAGCCGACCGGGCGATCGGCCCCGTCCGGCCCCCGCCTGTGCTCCGGGAGGTCACAGCAGACGGCCGACCTTTCCCCGGTCGTGTCGTCCGAGCACGAAGGTGATCCGGAGGGTCGTCGACCGTGGTGGACGTGCCATCCCACCGCGCCCAGGGCGATCCAGGCGTAGTAGGGGAGCAAGAAGAGCGAAATCCGCTTCCACAACCGGGCAGGCATGGCACAACTGGCAGACGATGGACTCTGTTGTTTCTATCTTACTCCGGCCGCAGCCCGAGGTCCATCCGGCCGTTCACCCGCTCGGCCGAGGCAGCTGGTCGAGCATCTCTGCCAGCAGTTCCAGGGGCAACCCCACCACGTTCGACTCGCTGCCTTCCACCACCCGCACCCAACCCAGCCGATCCTGCAGGCCAAAGGCACCCGCCTTGCCCTGCCACGCACCGCTGGCCAGATACTCTTCAATCTGGCGGTCACTGAGTGGTTCCATCCACAGGCGTGTGACGGCCACGCGCACTTGATGCCAGCTGTCCGGTTGGCGCCACAAACACACGCCGGTGAGCACCCGGTGATGCTGACCCCGCAAGGCGTGTAGCATCCGCCGGGCGTCCGCCTGGCCGCGCGGTTTGCCCAGGATGCGGCCGTCGTGTTCGGCCACCGTATCGCAGCCCAGGATGAGCCCCTTGGCTACTCGCCGGGCCACATCGGCGGCCTTCCGACGAGCCAACCGGGCGACCAGCTGCGCCGCATCCTCCGCTGCGTGTCCGCCGCGCTCGGCCTGTCGGCTCGGCGGGATCACCTGGAAGCGGTATCCTGCTTCGGCCAACAGCTGCCGCCGGCGGGGCGAACGGCTGGCCAAGATCAACCGCGGGTGACGTTCCGGCTCGCTCACGCCGTAACACTCCCTCGAGAGAGGCCTGTGTGATACGCTGGAACCGAATCGTGCGTCCATCCCCTCGATGGCGAGTGGTGGATTGTACGTATCGAGACTTCTGGCGCACAGGCCCCTGCGGCAATGAATCCCTCGCTGGAAATCCTTTACGAAGACAACCACTTGTTGGCCGTGGCCAAACCGGCGGGGCTGCCCACCATGGGTGTGTCGGCTGGGCGTCCTTCTTTGATCAACGTGGCCAAGGCGTACATCAAAGGCAAGTACCACAAGCCGGGCAACGTCTACCTGGGTGTGGTCAGCCGGCTGGACGCGCCGGTCACCGGGGTGGTGCTCTTTGCCCGCACGTCGAAAGCCGCCCGGCGGCTGACTGAACAGTTCCGCACCCGCGCGGTTACCAAGCGCTATCTGGCCGCCGTCGAGGGGATCCTGCGCCCCCGGTCGGGCCGCTGGGTCGACTGGGTCGTGCGCGACCAGCGGTCGCACCGAGTCAAGATCGTGGCGCCTGGGTACACCGGAGCCAAGCAAGCCGTACTGGAGCTGAAGCGCCTGGCGGTGCGCGGCCGGACCAGCGTGCTGCGGATCGTGCCGGAGACGGGCAGGAAGCATCAGATCAGGATCCAATTGGCCAGCCGAGGGCACCCGATCTTGGGCGACCGGCAGTACGGCAGCAGCCGGTCCTTTCCGGCCGGCATCGCCTTGCATGCCTGGCAGCTGGTACTCGACCACCCGGTGCGGGGGGAAACAGTCAGGCTCCAGGCCCCCCTTCCGCCGAGCTGGAACGGATTGGCCATAGCCCGAACGATCGCGGCCCGAGCAGATCGCCACTGAGGGGTGGGGCAGCTGGCACAGGGGAGTCGAGCAGACGGCTGGGAACACCGCCCAGCGGCTTGGCGCCGGCGTAGCCTTTGGACTAACGTAATGTCAGGCTCGGGCCCAGCTGACCGGAGAGCATCGAAACGCCCAACAGTCGGCCCCGTGTCGGCCCAGCGGCTGGGCGAAACGCCAGGGGATACCATCGACATGCGCAAGCGGCGATTGACCGATTTCCAGCGGTGTGTGTTGGCCAGTCGGCTGCTGACGCGCCAGGAGCTCGAGGAAGCCCTGGCTGCTTTGGGAGCCCCGGGCCGCAGCGCGCCGGAGGCATCGGAGACCGAAGACCAGCTCGAGCTTCCCACCGACGAGCAGCTGGCCCAGAAGCTGGTCGAGATGGGCAGGCTGAACTTGTGGCAGTCCCGCCAGCTGCTGGAAGGACGGACGCGGTTCAACCTGGGGCCCTATCGCATCGTCGACTACCTGGGTCGAGGCGGCATGGGGCGGGTGTTCAAGGGCTACCACGAGGTCTCCGGCGAAGTGGCGGCCATCAAGGTGTTGCCCAAAGAGAAATCCACTCCGGAAGCGGTGAGGAATTTTCGCCGGGAAATCCAGCTCCAAGCCAGATTGAACCATCCCAATCTCGTTCGGGCCCTGGATGCCGGCTACGACGGGAATGTGTACTACATGGTCAGCGAATACGTGCCGGGCACCAACCTGCGCAGACTGGTCCGCCGGCACGGTCCGTTGAGCATGGAGGCTGCGGCCAGCATCATATCGCAGGTGGCCGCGGGGCTCGATCACGCGCACCAACAGGGCCTGGTGCACCGCGACGTGAAACCGGCCAACGTTTTGGTCACCCCGGACGGACACGCCAAACTGTCCGATCTCGGTCTGGCCGGGCCGCTCACGCCGGACCCGGACGATTCCCGGTTGGGCAAGATCGTCGGCACGGCCGATTACCTGTCGCCGGATCTGATCAAGTCTCCTTGGGACCCCAAGCCGGCCTGGGATATCTATTCGCTGGGTTGCACCCTCTATTATGCCGTCACCGCCAAGGTGCCGTTTCCGCAAGGCACCGCCCAGGACAAGGCAAGAGCCCACTGCCAGTTGCGGCCCCTGGACCCGCGCCGACTGAACCCCAGCCTCAGCGCTGCGTTCGTCGACGTATTGGCCGACATGATGGCCAAAGACCCGGCCGAACGGATCGCCACGGCCGAAGAGGTCATCCGGCGGCTGGCCCCCTGGACGCTGGGCCCTGCCCCCATCGGGCCAAGGGCGAAACAGAAACGGGAGACGCCCGAGCCGGCCTCGGGCCCACCGGCGTCACAGACCTTCCGCAACGGGGCCCCGGAAGACCTGGCCGAGGACCCATTGGAAGAGACCAAGAGCAGTTTCTCCGATTTCTTCGCGGGCCTGGCCCGGGAAATCCAGCAGGTTGCGGGCCAAGCCCAACGGCGGTCTTCTCCCCCCGCCACCCTCTGGAAGCCGGTGGTCGTCTTCGTGCTCCTGCCGGCCACCACGCTCGGCCTGATCGCCTTGATCGTCCGTCTTCTGGAGGGCCTGCGGTGACAGACCCGGGCGGGGCGACAGGCAAGCTGCCCGCCCCAGGAAAAGCGGACCTCCCGGCGGCGTGCAGCGGCCGTTCTGCGCTTGCGAAGTGCCCAAACCGCTGCCTATAATAGCAGAGTATCCCATCCTGGCCGGGGGGTTGGGTTGTCCAAGAGGAGGAAAAACTGGTGGCAAAATACCTATTTAGCAGCGAATCGGTCAGCATGGGACACCCTGACAAGCTGGCCGACCAGATTTCCGACGGCGTCCTGGATGCCCTGTTCTCCCAAGATCCTTTCAGCCGAGTAGCCTGCGAAACGCTGGTCACCACGGGCGTGGCTGTGGTGGCCGGCGAGATAACCAGCCGGGCGGTGATCAACTATCCGGACGTCGTTCGCCAAGTGATCCGGGACGTTGGCTACGTGGATGACCAGTTGGGGATCAACGCCGACACTTGTGCCGTGTTGGTGTCGCTGGATCGGCAGAGCCCGGACATTGCTCGAGGGGTCGATGCGGACGAGGCTTCGGGAAAGGACATCGGGGCGGGGGACCAGGGGCTGATGTTCGGCTACGCCTGCAACCACACCCCCGAGCTGATGCCCTTGCCGATTGCTTTGGCCCATCGGATCACCAACCGGATGGCCGAGCTGCGCAGGGCCGGGGACGTGGCTTGGCTGCGCCCCGATGGCAAATGCCAGGTGACCGTGGAGTTTGACGGCCCCAAGCCGGTACGGGTCGACACGGTCGTGGTATCCACCCAGCACAGCCCGGACGTGACGAACGCGGAGATCCGCCGGTATATCGTCGAACGGGTGGTCAAGCCGATCTTGCCCGAAGATCTGGAAGCCGACCGAGTGACCTACCACATCAATCCCACGGGTCGGTTCGTCACCGGCGGTCCGCACGGCGATTGTGGGCTGACTGGCCGGAAGGTGATCGTGGACACGTACGGTGGTTGGGCCAGACACGGAGGCGGCGCTTTTAGCGGCAAGGATCCAACCAAAGTGGACCGCAGCGCGGCGTACATGGCCCGACACATCGCCAAGAACATCGTGGCTGCCGGATTGGCTGAGCGCTGCGAAGTCCAGTTGGCTTACGCCATCGGTGTGGCTGATCCGGTCAGCGTATTGGTGGATTCCCAGGGCACGGGCAAGGTGGATGACGTTCGGCTCTGCCGGCTGGTTCGCGAGTTGTTTCCTCTGCGGCCTCGGGGCATTATCGATTACCTCCAGCTCCGCCGCCCCATCTACCGGCTGACGGCCGCCGGCGGGCATTTTGGCCGCAGCGAGCCGGAATTCACCTGGGAAAGTACTCACCGAGCCAAGGACCTGGCCGAAGCGGTTGGCGAGAAGGCCGTGGCCAACTGAATCGACTCGGCCAAACTCACCGCTGAACATCCGAGCCCATGAATGCCGACGCCGTGGCCCAAGCGAACGTGCCAGCCGCGCCGGGCCAATCCGTGACGGCGTTGGCTGCCAGTTTGGCCCGCTGGGTGGCCGCCGCGCTGGTCCTTTCTCTTGCCTTGGTGACAGGCATCGTGCTTTGGCGATGGGCTGCGGGCGCCCTGCGCCAGCCTTTGGGGTTCGGCCTGTTGGCTGCGGCCGCTGCGATGGCCTTTCTGCTGATTGCCGCCGCTCGATTGGCGTGGCCGGTCGACGGCAGGGGCCAGTGCCGAGGCGTTGCGGCGTGGGCGGCCGCTTGGCCGGGCAGTGTTGCGGGCGCTGTCGTGGCCGTTACGTTGAGTCTGCCCGGGACGGCCTTGGCCGGGTTGCTGCTGGTTTGGGCGCTGTTTGCGGCCGAAGAGTGGTTCTTCTGGGGCATGGTCTATCGGCGCAGGGCGAAGACCGAGGGCCTTGACGTGGCCGCTGCCGTCTCGGCGCCGACAGAGGAGGCCGAACCTCTGGCAGAGCCCCCTGCCCCGGTCGAGGCGGAGCCGACCGACCCGCCGGCTGGGGACGTGCTGCAGCAGTTTACCCGAAGCGTGACACCGGAGGGGGCCGAGCGGATGGTCGGGTGGGTGCGGGTTCTTTTTGCCCCCAACCAGCGCAACGCCACGGTCCATGTGGCCTTTTGCCCGCCCTTTGTGCGCACCCCGCGGGTATCTGTCCGGCAACTGGAGGGGCCGACAGCCCGGGTGCGAGTGGCTCAGCTGCTGCCGTTTGGCGTGCGAATGGACCTGAAACTGACGATCCAGATGGCCGCGCCCTTGGAAGTGCTGCTTCAGTTCACGGCTCAGACGGACCCGCCGCGCAGTGCGCCCAGTTCGACAACTTCTGGAGGGGCGGGATGAGGGCGCCGGGAGCAGCGCCTTGGAGGAACGATCGTAGTTGGCCGGCCTGGGGCCCGAGGTCGATGGGGTTGGCCTCTGGTGCCCTGGCCCGAGCTGAACGGGGTTGAGCATGAGCCAACCTTCTGACAGCCCATCCCCGGCAGGGGCGGCTCGGCCCGCTCCTGGGGCGGACGCGCCGCCTGCGGCCCGCCGTTTGGTTGCGTTATCGTTGGCCGCTTTGGGCGTGGTCTTCGGTGACATCAGCACCAGTCCGCTTTACGCGGTGCGCGAGTGTTTTCACGGCGAGTATGGGATCGAGCCTTCGGCGGCGAACGTGGTGGGCGTGCTGTCGTTGATGTTCTGGTCGCTGGTGCTCATCGTAACGGTCAAGTACTTGGCCTTCGTGCTGCGGGCGGACAATGACGGCGAGGGCGGAGTGATCGCCTTGACGGCTCTGGTCCGACCGCGGCGCGGTAGAAGCCAGAGTCGGCGGTGGTTGCTGGTGGCCTTGGGCGTCTTCGCCGCTTGCCTGCTTTACGGCGACGGGATGATCACCCCGGCCATCTCGGTGATCAGCGCCGTGGAGGGCATCCGCATCATCACGCCCCTTTTCCAGCCGTACGTGATTCCCCTCACCGTCATCATCCTGGCGGGCCTCTTCCTGCTCCAGTACCGGGGCACGGCGAAGGTGGGCAGGCTGTTCGGTCCGGTGATCCTGGTATGGCTGTCGGCCCTGGCCGTACTTGGTCTTGTGCAAATCGTGCGATCTCCTCGCATTGTGGAGGCCGTTTTCCCTTGGCACGGCTTGGGCTTTTTGGCGCGCAACCAGCTGCACGGCTTTCTGGTGCTGGGTGCCGTCTTCCTGGTCGTCACGGGGACGGAAGCCCTCTATGCCGACATGGGCCATTTCGGCCCGCGTCCCATCCGGCTGACGTGGGTGAGCCTGGTGCTGCCGGCGTTGGTGCTGAACTATTTCGGCCAGGGGGCGCTGTTGCTGGACAATCCCGCGGCGGCGGAGCATCCCTTCTACGCCTTGGTGCCGTCATGGGCCCTGACCCCCATGGTGGTCCTGGCCACGGCGGCCACCATCATCGCGTCCCAGGCCGTCATCACCGGGTCGTTTTCCCTCACCCGGCAGGCGATCCAGTTGGGGTACTTGCCGCGCATGAGGATCGTCCACACGGCGGCGGCCCACCGGGGTCAGATCTACGTGGCCTCGATCAACTGGACCCTGATGCTCTGCACGATCGGCCTGGTGCTGGGCTTTCGGTCTTCCAGCAAACTGGCGGCGGCCTACGGCGTGGCCGTCACCTCGACGATGCTGATCACCACGATCCTCTTCTACGTCGTAGCGCGGCGGCGTTGGGGATGGCCTTGGGCAGTCACCCTGGGGCTGTGCGGCCTGTTCCTGCTGGTCGATGTGGCCTTTTTCGCCGCCAATATCAGCAAGATCCTCCACGGGGCCTGGTTTCCCCTGGTGATCGGCGCTGCGGGTTTCATCCTCATGTCCACCTGGCAGCGCGGGCGGCGAGTGCTGGCCGGCCAACTGAGGAAGCTTACACCCGAATTGGCCGAGTTCCAACAGCGCCTGGAGCGCGACCCGCCCCACAAAGTCAACGGCCAAGCGGTATTCCTGTGCGGCAATCCGGAGGTAGCGCCCGCCGCTTTGGTCCACAACCTGAGACACAACAAGGTCCTGCACGCGGAAACGTTCCTGCTGCATTTCCAGACGGAAGACATCCCGCGAGTTCCCAATCGGGACAAGGTGGACGTGGAAAAGCTGGGTGGCGGTCTTTTCCGCATCATGGCACGCTACGGCTATATGGAAGAGCCTCACATGGAGAACGCCATCTCGCTGGCCCGAGAAAAGGGCCTCGAGCTGCGGCTCGAAGACGCCAGCTTCTTCCTGGGGCGGGCAAAGCTCTCCCTGGCCAAGCCGTCTCCGATGGGCCGCTGGCGAGCCCGTTTGTTCCTTTTCATGTCGCGCAACGCCGCCGAGGCCGCGTCGTTCTTCCGACTGCCCTCCAGCCAGGTGATCGAAGTGGGCGTACCGCTGGAAATCTGAGCCTGCGGCGGGCAGTGCAAACGTTTCCACGACAAGCCCATAGCGGTGGGATCCGGGTGTAGCCCCCCGGCTCAAGAGAGCGGCTCGAGTGGGCCGCTTTCGGGAAGGAGGTCTTCCAGCGGGCATCCTGCGCAGCGAGGCTGTTTGCCGCAATGCAGCTTGCCCACGCGCACCAACAGGGCGTGGTACTCGTTGTAGAGCTTCACATCCTGAGGCAACTGGCTTTCCATGAAATCCTTCAACTCGTAGTAGTCCACCTGGAAGTCGACCCACCCGTGGCGTGCCAGCACCCGGTGCGTGTAGGTATCGACCACAAAGGATGGTAGGTTGCCTGCGTAAAGCAGGATGGAGTCGGCTGTCTCCGGGCCGATCCCGCGGATGGCGAGCAGTTGGTCGCGGAGATCCGCCATTGGGGTGGAGAACATGGCCTCCAGCGCCCCGGCATGCTGGTCGATGAGGTACTCCAACACGTCGTGGAGCCGGCGGGCCTTTTGCCGGAAGTAGCCGGCCGGACGAATCAGCTCCTCGAGCTCCTCGACGGGGACGCCGTACAGGCGGTGAGGGTCGAGCAGATCGGCTTCCTTCAGGTTGCGGATCGCCTTCTCCACGTTTTTCCACGAAGTATTTTGAGTCAGCACGGCGCCGACGAGAACCTCGAAGGGCCCGTCGCCTGGCCACCATTGCTGGGGGCCGTAGGCGGCGAACAGCCGGTTGTATACTTCGATGAGTGTATCCGACATGGCCAGCACGGGTGGGACAGTGGGAAGACACTTTGCCTGTGGCCGGTTCAAGCTCTACCGGCCGCCGAGTCGACATAGGATGTGGACCCCAAGTATTCCGCTTTCCGGCGGCGGAGGCAAGCCTGGCCGGCCTGAAGGCTGAGGGGGCCGCAGCGGTGGACCGAGCAGGGGGTGCGGATCCCCAGACCGGCCGTCCGCTCGGCACCACCGCGACCACCCCCTGGCCCCTGAATCGCATCGGTCCGTCCCTTTTTGCCCCACGAGCCCTATGCCTGACCGCACCACTGTCACGCTGCCTTCCGCTACCGGCTATTGGGTCGAGTCGCGGTGGCCCTTGGTCAGTCTGGTGTTCGTCTGTCCCCTGCTGTTGGCCTACGAGATTGGGGTGTTGGCTCTGGGTCCGGAGGCGGTCCGCAACGGCGCGGACGTCTGGCTGCGCCAGTTGCTGGATGCGATCGGCTTCGGCCAGTACTTTCTGCTTCCTGTGCTGACCGTCTGTCTCCTGTTGGCATGGCATTACACGACAGGGCTGCCGTGGCGGGTGCCGCGGGGCGTGCTGTCCGGCATGTTGGGCGAATGCCTGGTGTTGGCGCTGTGCCTGCGAGTCATCCTGGAGGTCCAGGGCCGGCTGCTGGCCGGGATAACCGGTCGGGCCGGCCTGCTGACGTTGGACCTGTCGGGCCTGTGCGGCCGGGCGGTTGGGTTTTTGGGGGCGGGCGTCTACGAGGAGCTTTTGTTCCGGCTGATGCTCTTTTCGGGGGCAGTCTGGCTTCTCCGCCGACTCGGCCTCAAGCGTCCCATGGCCACGGCAGGGTCGGTCGTGTTGACCAGCCTCAGCTTTGCCGGAGCCCATTACATCGGCCCCCACGGTGAGCCGGTGGCGTGGTCGCAAGGCCTTTTCTGGTTCAGCTTTTCCTTCCGTTTCTTGGCTGGCGTGTTCTTCAGTCTGCTGTTTGTCTATCGCGGGTTCGGCATCGCCGCCGGTGCGCACGCCGGGTACGACATCTTGGTGGGGATCGTGCAGTTCTGATCCGCGGCGATCGACCTGCTTGGGAGTACGGCCGGTCGGAAGGGGCATGGCCGCTTGGGCGCGTGGGCGCGACCGATCGGGCGGCGCGCCCCTTGTTCGCGGTGTTTCACTCCGTGTGTTGGCCAACCAAGCGAGGCCGGTCCCAAACCGGGGTGGGGAAAGGGTCGTGGGTGAGCGTCCTCGCTTGCCCGGAACACGAGGATACCTCGGGCAGTCTCGGCCGTTGAATCCGGCCAAACGGGACGAGCAGCGAGGCTTGTCCTACGAG
>DQVB01000552.1 GCA_015661985.1 Planctomycetota bacterium
ACGGAGCTGAGGGACGGGTGTGCCGGGCAGTTCTTCCCGATCCCAGATGAAGCCCTCCCGTTTGAGCACCTCGGCAACCCCCCGTTTGACCTTGGACATGGGCAGGTCGACATGGGGCCGCTCCACGCGCACCGCGTTGCGGATGCGGGTAAGCATGTCGGCGATCGGGTCGGTCATCATGGTTACGTCGGTCCTTTACCAACTGGCCTTTTTCACCCCGGGGATCATCCCTTGGTCTGCCAGCTTGCGGAAGCAGATGCGGCAGATGCCGAACTTGCGGTAGACGCCGCGGGGGCGCCCGCAAAGCCGGCAGCGGTTCTCCCGGCGGGTGGAGTATTTCGGCTTGCGCAGGGCCTTGGCTATTTTCGACTTGCTGGCCATTACGGTTTCATCCTCTGGCTGGTTGCCTCATCATCGTGCCATCCCAGCGCGGCGCGGCTCGATTGTCACTCGGGCCGGAAGGGCATGCCCAGGCCGCGGAGCATTTCCCGCGATTCCTCGTCGCTGCTGCCGGTGACGACCAAGGTGATATGCATTCCCTGAGACCGGGAGTAGCGGTCCGGGTTCAGTTCGGGGAACACGAGTTGTTCGGACAATCCCAGGCTGTAGTTGCCGTGACCGTCGAAGGCCCGAGGGTTGAGCCCGCGGAAGTCGCGCACCCGGGGCAGGGCCAGGGAAATGAGCCGATCGAGAAACTCGTACATGCGGTGCCTCCGCAAGGTCACCATGCAGCCGATGGGCATCCCCTTGCGGACACGGAACCCGGCCACCGACTTGCGGGCCTGCGTGATCACCGGTTTCTGGCCGGCGATGTGGGCCAAAGCCTCGGCGGCCTCCTCGAGGTATTTCTTCTCCGTAATGGCCGCCCCCACTCCCATGTTGATGACGATTTTCTCCAGGCGGGGCAGGGACAAGGGATTCTTACGTCCCAGTTTTTCCTGGAGGGCGGGGACGACCTCTTGCTGATATCGCTGGAGCAATCGAGGGATCATGGCGGCCTACTGCGATGATTTGGCGCGGCGCGACTTGGGGCGGCTGATGACGCCCAAACTGGCACCGGACTTCTTGCTGTATCGTTCCTTGGTCCCATCTTCCAGGTAGCGAACGCCCACCCGGGTCGGCTCGTTCGTCACCGGGTCGATCAACGCCACGTTGGAAAGATCGATGGGCATTTCCTTGTGGAGCCGGCCGCCCTGGGGGTTCCGTTGGCTGCGGCGGACGTGCTTCCACACGAGGTTGACGCCTTCGACGACGACCTTGCCCGCCTGGCGGTCCACGGAAAGGACTTTGCCGCGGGCTCCCTTGTCGTCGCCGGAGATGATTTGCACCATATCATTCCTGCGAATCCACATCAGACCACCTCGCTGGCCAAGCTCACGATCTTCATGAAGTTCCGTTCTCGCAGCTCCCGGGCTACCGCCCCGAAGATGCGGGTACCCTTGGGGTTTTTCTCGTTGTCGATGATCACGGCGGCGTTGCTGTCAAAGCGCACGTAGCTTCCGTCATTCCGCCGGGTAGGCTGTTTGCAGCGGACCACCACGGCCCGGACCACGGTTCCCTTCTTGAAGTCACTGCCCGGGATGGTGCTCTTCACGCTGCAGACGACGACATCGCCCAGGCCGGCGAAGCGCCGGCGGGTACCTCCCAGCACCTTGATGCACATCAGTTCTTTCGCCCCGGTGTTGTCGGCCACATTGAGCCGGGTTTGCATTTGGATCATGGCAAGCACCTGCAAAGGCCAGTGGCTTATCGCGCTGCTGGATGGCGAGGGGTTGGCCTCCCCTACGGCGTCTGGCTCTCCTCCGAGTTGTCCGCCTGGCGGCGCCGTTCGGCCCGGGCGGCCGCCCGCATGGCCGCCACGTCGACCAGGCGGCTGGAGGCCACGACGCGAACCAACCTCCACCGCTTCAATCTCGACATGGGGCGGCATTCCACGATCTCCACGGTGTCCCCTCGACGAGACCGGTTCTGTTCATCGTGGACATAGCAGATGGTCCGCCGGCGGACGTATTTGCCGTACCGCGGGTCCTTGACCAGCCGTGCGATCTCCACCCGCCGCGTCTTGTCCATCTTGTCACTGGTGACCACGCCAATGGCGATTCGTTTGGGCATTGTCTTCGTTCCTCGGCCACAAGGGTCGCGGGCCGCCGCACTGGCTCCTCAGCACCCGATTGCCGACTTTGTCATTGGTCCTCGGGCTCGGTCTGGGCCTCCTGGCGAGCGGCCCGGGCCCGCTGGTTCAGGATGGTCTTGATCCGGGCGATCTCCCGCCGGTACTTGCGCAGTTCGCTGGGCGCATCCAGCCGCTCGGTCTGCGCTTGGAGCCTGAGGCGAAACAGGTGCTCCTGGGCGTCCCTGAGCGTGGCGGCCAGCTGCTCGTCGTTCATCTCCCGCAGTTCGCTGGCTTTGGTCATGGCTTGTGTTTCCGTGTGACTGCTCCGGCCTGTCCGACTGATGCGACTCGTCCGGCCCTACATGGTTCTGCGTCGGATGAAGCGTACTTTCACGGGCATTTTGTGGGCCAGGCGGTTGAAACACAGTTTGGCGGCCTCTTCGGAGACGCCGCCGATTTCGTACAACACGGTTCCCGGTTTGACCACGGCGGCCCAGTACTCCGGTTCCCCTTTCCCTTTTCCCATACGCGTTTCCAACGGGATGGAAGTGATCGGTTTGTGGGGAAAGATGCGGATGTAGAGGCGTCCCTCGGTGCGCAGGTACTGCTGCGCGGCGATCCGGCCGGCTTCGATGGTGGCCGCCGAGATCCATCCGCCCTGGACGGCCTGCAGGCCGAAGTCGCCGAAAACCACCCGGTTGCCACGGGTGGCCTCACCTCTTATACGACCTCTTTGGCTTTTTCGATGCTTGACCCGTTTTGGCATCAACGCCATCGGTATCACCCTCGCTGTACATGCCTTGGTTGATCCACACCTGCACGCCGATATGGCCTTGGGCGATTTTCGCCTCGGCAAAGCCGTAGTCGATCTTCGCCCGCAGGGTGGACAAGGGGATGGAACCGGCGATCTGTTTCTCCCGGCGTGCCATTTCGGCCCCGCCCAGCCGCCCGGCCACCTGGACTTTGATCCCTTTGGCTCCCGCCTCCATCGTCTGTTCCATGGCCCGTTTGATCGTCCGCCGGAAGCTAGCCCGCTTGGACAGCTGTTCGGCGATATCCTCGGCCACGAGTTGGGCCACCAGTTCGGGGCGGTTGATCTCCTCGACCACCAGGTTAATGCGCCGACCCGTCATGTTCTGCAGTTCGTTCTGCAGCTCTTCGACCCGTTCCCCTTTGCGCCCGATGAGCACCCCGGGCCGGGCCGAATGGAGGATGACCTTCACCTCGTCCCGTGTCCGTTCGATCTCGATCTTGGCGATCATCGGGTACATGGGCTTGCCGTACTTGTCTTTCCGGTTCTTGATGAAGTTGCGGATCCTCTGGTCCTCCACCAGCAGCTCGGCGAACTCCTGTTTGGAGGCGTACCACCGGCTTTGCCAGCCGGTCATGATTCCTGTGCGGAACCCGATCGGATTGACTTTCTGACCCATGGGGTCGGCTCCTCCGCTACTCCAGGTCGACGCGGATGTGGGACATCCGCCGTTGGATGACGTGGGCCATGCCCCGCGCCCGCGGGCGGAGCCGGCCGAACATCGGTCCGGGGTCGACCCGTACGTCTTTGACCACCAGCGTGTTGAGGTTGGGTGCCCGGCGATCCTCGGCATTGGCCAGGGCGCTGCGGAGCACTTTCTCCAGCATTCTCGCCCCCCGGTGGGGCAAGAACTGGAGGATCTCCAAGGCCTCGTCGGCCAGTTTGCCGCGGATCAAATCCGCCACCGGACGGACCTTGCGGGGACTGATGTGTGCGAATCGATGTACTGCCTTGTATGTCATGCCCGTCTCTCCCGGGTAGCCGGCGCCGGTCCGGTGACTGCCGCTTGCCCTTGACTACCGCTTACCCCTGCCCCCATGGCCGCGGAAGATGCGCGTGGGTGCGAACTCCCCCAGCTTGTGGCCCACCATCTCCTCGGTGACGAACACCTTCACGTGGGCCTTGCCGTTGTGGACCAGGAAGGTGTGGCCCACGAATTCCGGGATGATCGTGCAGGCCCGGGCCCACGTCTTGATCGGCTGCTTGCTGCCTTCCCGGTTCTGGCGGGCCACCTTGTAGTACAACTTGGGGTCAACGTAGGGCCCTTTCTTCTTGGAACGGCTCATGGGGGATGCCCTCAAATCTTCAATTGGCCATACCGTTTGGAGCGTCGCCGGCGGACGATCGCCCGGTTGGATGGTTTGTGCTTCTTGCGGGTCGAACCGCCCTTGGTCGGTTTGCCGGTGGGCGAGACGGGGTGGCGGCCGCCCTTGGTTCGGCCCTCGCCCCCGCCGTGGGGATGGTCGATGGGGTTCATGGCCGTCCCGCGCACGTGGGGACGGCGGCCCAACCACCGCTTGCGGCCCGCCTTGCCCAACCGGATATTCATGTGTTCGGCGTTGCCCACCATGCCGATCGTGGCCCGGCAATTGGCCGGCACGCGGCGGATCTCGCCACTGGGCAGGTTGATCTGGGCCCAATTGGCGTCGCGGGCGGCCAGCGTGGCGCTGGTGCCCGCCGAGCGGCAGATGGCGCCGCCCCGGCCCGGCTGGAACTCGATGTTGTGAATCGTTGTGCCCAAGGGGATCTCGGACAGGGGCAGGCAGTTGCCCACCGACGGCGGCGCCCCAGGGCCGCTCAGCACCTGATCCCCCTGCTTCAATCCGTCAGGGGCCAGGATATACCGCTTCTCGCCGTCCGCGTAATGCAAAAGGGCAATTCTGGCACTCCGGTTCGGGTCATATTGGATCGAATGGACCCGCGCGGGCACGCCGTCCTTGTTGCGGCGGAAGTCGATCAACCGGTACAACCGCTTGTGCCCGCCGCCGCGGTGCCGGACGGTGATCTTCCCCTGGTTGTTCCGGCCGCCGGTGCGCTTCTTCGGGCGCAGCAGCGCCTTGGCCGGCTTGGCCCCCGGCGTCAACTCGGCAAAGTCGCTCACCGTGGCGTTGCGGCGCCCGGGACTGGTCGGTTTGTATCGTCGAATTCCCATGATGGCTCGTTCCAGGGCTGGTTGTCCGTCTTGGCGAACCCGCCTCCCGATGGGGACAGCGAGTGGGTTTGGGCGGCCGGCAGCCAGCAGGCGGCGGCCGGGCCGCGCTGTCCGTCTCTCAGAAGAAATCGATACGGTGCTCCGGATCCAACTTGACGATGGCCTTCTTCCAGTTTCGGGTGCGGCCCCAAGTGAAACGGGTCCGCCTCCACTTACCCTTGCGGTTCTGGGTGTTGACCCTCACCACCTTCACGTCGAACAACTCCTCCACGGCCTGGCGGATCTGTTGCTTGTTGGCCCAGCGGTTCACTTCGAAGGCGTATTGGTTGTACCGCTCAGCCTTATGGTATCCCTTTTCGGTGACCAGCGGCCGAAGGATGATCTGGTGAGCTTCAAGCTCCAGGTTTGTCTTGGTTATGTCCCGTGCCATGGCCCGTTCTCCTTCCCCGTCTGGTTCATCCGCCCTGCTTCTCTTTCTCTTCTCTCTCCTCCTGGCTCGCCCGCCGACGGAAGGCTTCCAGCGCCGCGGTGGTCATCAACAGCCTGCGGGGCCGGAGGATTTCCAGGGCGTTCAGTTCGCTGACCGGCAACACCCGGACGTCGGCCAAATTCCGGATACTCTTGTACACGTTCACGTCGTATTCGGGCACAGCCACCAGGAGCCGCATGCCGTCGACCCGGAGGGCCTTGAGGACCGCTGCCGCGTCCTTCGTGCGGGGGCTTTCGAAATGGAGTTGGTCGATCAACGTAACCTCGTTGTCCGCGATTCGGCTGGCCATGGCCATCCGAGTGGCCAGCCGAAGGGCTTTCTTGGGGAGCCGGTAAGACCAATCCCGGGGCCGTTTGGCAAAGGTCATACCGCCGCCCCGGCGGATATTGCTCACCCGGGACCCGGCCCTCGCTCGGCCCGTTCCCTTCTGGCGGTACATCTTCCGGCCGCTGGCATGCACCTCCGATCGCCCTTTGGTCTTGGCAGACCCCTGGCGCCGGTTGGTCTGGTACATCACCACCGCGTCGTGCAGCAACTGTTTGTTGATCCGCGGCGCCAATTGCCTGGGGTCGATCTCGTAGGTACCCACTTCGGCGCCATTGCGGTCGTATACGGGTATGGTTGTCATCGGTTTGCCGTCCGTTCTGCTGTCGGGGGCGGTGGACCGAAACCCTCGTCGGGCGCACTACTGGCTGTCCGCCCCAGGGGCTGGCCCCGGCTTCGGAGCGGGCAACTTGTTGGTGGGCCGGATGATCACGTAGCTGCCGTTGGGGCCTGGGACCGAACCACGAACGACCAGCAGGTTGCGCTCGAGGTCGATCTTGACGATCTTCAGGTTTCGGACCGTGGTGCGGGCGGCGCCGTAGTGCCCAGCCATCCGCTTGCCCTTGAATATCCGGCTGGGATCGGCTGCACAGCCCGTGCCACCCAGATGGCGGTGGCATTTCTTCACCCCATGAGAAGCCCGCTGGCCGCGGAAGTTGTGTCGCTTCATGGCGCCGGCCGTCCCCCTGCCCTTGCTGGTGCCGGTCACGTCCACGGCGACGACGTCCTGAAAGACTTCGACCGTCAGAACCTGCCCGATCTCAAACCCCTCGACCGGCACCCGAAACTCGCGAATCCACCGCTTCGGCTCACAGTCCGCCTTGGGTAAGGGGGCGATGCCGGCCGCGGCACGGCTCCGCTGCCGTTTGCTGTCCAACTTGGCGACGTGCCCGCGCTCGGCGCGGGTGGCAAGGCGACGAGGCTTGTCCCGGAACCCGAGCTGGACCGCTTCGTAGCCGTCGCGCTGCTTGGTCTTCAGCTGGAGCACATGGCACGGGCCAGCTGCCAGGACCGTTACCGGAATCACGTTGCCGACAGGGTCGTAGAGTTGGGTCATCCCAACCTTTGACCCCAGAAGTCCGATGCCCATCGCTGCTTGCTTTCTTTCACGTCGCCCGCGGGAACCACCGGCCACCGGACGTGGACGCGCCGCGGACGCGCGCCGTCAAGCCAGTGCCCGGCCGTAAGGGAGCCCATTCAACTCCACCGGGCCGGCGTCCGACCGGTATTACCCACGCAGCTTCCTTCCCATCCGTATTTCCCAAAAACACAACACCGACCGCCCCCGGAGCCCTTGGCCCCGGAGCCCGCCCATGCGGCTGTCGCCAAACCTGCGCCCCCGGTGTCGGGCCCGCCGAACCAGCCGCTAGCGGCCCGTCGATGCCTTGATCTTGATGTCTACCCCCGCTGGAAGGCTCAGCTTGTTGAGCGCTTCGATGGTCTTGGCCGTCGCCTGCAGAATGTCGATCAGCCGCTTGTGCGTACGGATCTCGAACTGCTGACGAGCCTTCTTGTCCACGTGAGGACTGGACAGTACCGTGTACCGCTCAATCCGCGTGGGCAAAGGGATCGGGCCATGGACCACCGAGCCGGTCCGCTTGGCCGTGTCCACGATCTCCGCGGCGCTCTGATCCAATACCGCGTGGTCGTACGCCTCCATCCGAATGCGGATCACTTCGTTGACTTGCCCTGTGGCCATCAGACCTCTCCGGGTCGACCCATCCCTACTTGCCAAAGACGCACCGCTCTCGCACAGCGGGAAACCTAGGATGTTACCCCATCTGCCAAGAAACGTCAACCGGGGAGCGCATGAAAATTGTCCGCCGCAAAGGTGACGGACGATACCCACAGAAACCACACCTGTGGATAAGTTGTGTACTCTATTCGATGGGCACGCGGGCCCAGCACCGCGCCCAGCCCACCTGTGGCCGGTGCCGGTCGAAGAAACTGCAGCCGGAGGCCGCGGCCGTCCTTCAGGCCGACCGCGGGGCACCCGCCTGCCGCGCTGGCCAACACCCGGAGACGGCTCAAGCGGCACCGGATCCGGCAAATCCGTCAGAGGCTATACCGCCCGCGGTTGGACATTTCGCCGCTGCACCCGGGGAGGGCTCGCCACGCGCAAAAAACCAAACCGTCTTCGGTACAAAAGCCTCGCTCCCCTTCAGCTCGACTCTCGACTCTTGCCAATTTGTCACAACCTACTGCGCCACAAGAACTTGTGACAGACATGTTCTCTTGTGCAGCGTGGTTCCGCAAGGTCGTGCCACGCAGTCAGTTGCGGCGATCAGCCTGTCCGCAACCACCAAGGACGGCAAAACTCGAGTTCAGGTTCTTTCAGATCAGATTTGATAGTCGATCAGCGGCCTGGTGTGGATGCCGCATTCGCCCCCACACTTGCTCGTGCCGATCCAACGGCCAGCCCGCTCATCTGGGGAGGTTGTGATCTTCGTGCAGGGGGCGCATCCCAGGGAACGATAACCCCGGGCATAGAGCGGATTGACGGGGATTTGATACAGGGCCAGATACTGCCAGATCTCCCTCTCGTGCCAGATCAGGATGGGATTCAGCTTGATCAGCCCCACGTCCCGCTCTTCAATCTCTTGAAAATCCGTGCGCGTACGGCCCTCGGTGCACCGCAACCCGGTGACCCAGCAGGCGACATCCATCTCCTGGATGGCTTGCCGGGTGGGCGCCACCTTCAACAAGTCGCAGCAACGGTCGGGATCCGTCTCATACAGCTTGTCGGGAATCGGTTCGGGGTTTTCGAAAACCCTCAGTTCGGGGTGGTTGGCCACCGTCTCCCGCATGAACTGCCTGGTCTCCGGTGGCTTGAACCGCGTCGTGACGATAAACCCCCGAATCGATGGGGCCACACGCTTGGCCAAATGCCACACGACACACGAGTCCTTTCCCAGGCTGTTGGCCACAACCACCCGGCCGCCATACTCCTTGTAGGCCTCGCGAATCAGCCACAACGACCGCTCTACTTTCTCCGCGAAATTCAGCCCGTCGACCAGGCCCCGTACGTCCTCTTGCAACACGCTCTGTAACGCCATGACCTGACTCCTCCGAACGAGAACTCATCCTCGCGGCCGCCGGCCCCATGTAACCAGCCGTGGTCATGGCTTGCCCCCACGCGACCGCACCCCGCTTCACGACGATAATGGGCAAGCAGGATGCGCTATCGGCCCTCGTCCGTCGGGCACCACGGCCACACAACACGCACTCCGTTGCCGCGAGGGGTCGTAGCAGCCTGACGCCTGCCGCTACCCATTACATCACTCTGTTTATCAGCTTGCTGAATATAATATCGCCCATTCGGCGACTCGAGTCAAGAGGCTTACGCGGGATTTGCCGCCAAGAGCTGTCTTGCCCTGGAAACGGCCACCCATGGCGCCGCGTTTTATCGTCCACAGGTGGGGTTCTTGCTTGGGCAAATCGGGGGGATCGCCCACATTCTCTGTCACTTCTCTGTGGGCTGCGGCCGCGGCGGTTTATTGTTCGCCCCAGAAGGCCGCAATGTCACAGCCGCCCCAATAGCGGATGGCTATCTCGACGACGTGGTGGGTACAAACCGACCTGGACAGCCCGGCGGCTTTCGAGTACTTTCCGCCGCTGATCTTTCCCCTCGACAGGTCTTCTCCTCTAGCGGTCTTTTGGCCTCCGGAGAAACGGATGGCATCCGGTGCGCTGCCGCCCGTGGGTGCGGCTTCTTCTATGACTCGATTTCAGGACTTCCTTTTGCCGGTGGGCATCGTTGCCAGCGTGCTGGTGATCATGGTGCCGTTGCCCACCGGTTTGATGGACATCCTGCTGGCGGGCAACATCACCATCGCCGTGATCATGCTGTTGACCACGATCTACGTGCGCACGCCGCTGGAGTTCAACATTTTCCCTTCGCTGCTTTTGGCCACCACGCTGTTTCGGCTAGTGCTGAACGTGGCCACCACCCGGTTGATCCTTACCCGGGCCAACACCGCCGGGGAGTTGGCTGCTGGGCAAGTGATCAACAGTTTTCAGGAATTCGTGGCGGGCAACCAGATCGTCGTGGGGCTGATCATCTTCGTGATCATCGTGGTGATCCAGTTTGTGGTGATCACCAAAGGGGCTACGCGGATCAGCGAGGTGGCTGCGCGGTTCGCCTTGGACGGCATGCCGGGCCGACAGATGGCGATCGACGCGGACTTGAACGCGGGTATCATCGACGAGCGCGAGGCCCAACGGCGTCGGGAGGAGATCACCCGCCAGGCGGATTTCTTCGGGGCCATGGACGGTGCCAGCAAGTTTGTACGGGGGGATGCGATTGCGGGGATCATGATTACGCTGATCAACATCGTCGGCGGTCTGATCATTGGTGTGTTCGACGCGGGGATGGGGTTGGGCGAAGCCGCCTCGGTTTTCACTCGGTTGACCATTGGGGACGGGCTGGTCAGTCAGGTACCGGCGTTCTTGATTTCTCTGGCTGCCGGTCTGCTTGTCACGCGCAGCAGCCAGCAGGTGAATCTCCCGAGCGAGTTTCTGGCGCAGTTGTTTTCCCGTCCGCAGGCGTTGGTGGTGGCCGGCGGCTTTTTGGGGGTCTTGGTATTCACGAAGCTACCGACGGTTCCCCTGTTGTTGATCGGCGGCAGCTGTCTGGGGTTGGCTGCGGTGCTCAGGCGCCGCAGGGCCCAGGCGCGGGCTGGAGAAGAGGCCAAGAGGCGGACCGAGGCGGCCAAGCCGCGGGAGGAGCGGATCGAAGACTACTTGGCCGTCGATCCCATGGAGGTGGAGATTGGCGTGGGCCTGATCAAGCTGGCCGATCCAGCTCGCGGGGGCGACCTATTGGAGCGCATCCATCGCATCCGCCAGAACATCGCTTCGGATATTGGCATCATCCTGCCCAAGGTGCGCATCCGGGACAGTTTCCAGTTGGAGCAGACCCAGTATCGGATCAAGATTGCCGGTGTGCCCGTGGCCGACGGCATGGTCGATCCCAACCGCCTGTTGGCCATGGACGCCAGCGGCAAGGCGAACAAGATCCCCGGGGTCGCGACGACCGATCCGGCCTTCGGTACGCCGGCGTTGTGGATCGAGCCGTCGGTGCGAGACCAGGCGGAACTGCAGGGCTACACGGTGGTCGATCCCGGGGCGGTGATCGCCACGCATTTGACCGAAACGGTGCGCAAGCACGCCGACGAGCTCCTCACTCGCGACGCCACAAAGCACCTGGTGGATGAACTGCGCAAGAGCTCGCCGGCTGTGGTGGACGAGCTGATCCCCGGCGTGATGAAGCTGGCCGAAGTGCAGCAGATTCTGCAGATGCTCTTGCGCGAACAGGTGCCCATTCGCCAGTTGGGGATCATCTTGGAAACGCTGGGTGACTATGCCCCGCGGACCAAGGACCCGATTCTGTTGACCGAGTATGTCCGAGCTCGCCTGGGCCGCACCATTTGTACCCGTTACCGGGGCGAGGACCGGCGGCTCCACGTGGTGACGCTGGACCCGGCGTTGGAAGACCGTATCCGCGCCGGGTTTGAGCACAGCGATCGAGGCTTGTTCATCCGCATGTCGCCTCAGGCGGTGGAGGCGACGTGTCGGTTGATTGCTACGGCGTTGAAGAAGGTCCCGGCCCACCGGCCACCGATCGTGCTGGTCAGCCCGCCCATTCGGGCTGCGTTGAAAGAGATGACTCGCGGTCACCTGCCTGAGCTGATCGTGCTCAGTTACAACGAGGTGACGCGTGACACGCGGATTGAATCGGTGGCGATGGTCTCCGAGGCGGCATGAACTGAGTCCGAGCAAAGGTGGTGGTTATGGAAGTCAGGACGTTTCGGGCGCCCACGATGCAAGAGGCGTTGGCGCTGGTCGAGCGGGAATTGGGGCCGGACGCGGCCGTGCTGCACACGCGTGAGGTGCGTCGCCACCGCCTGTTCGGGTTGTGGCAGGGTCGACGTGAAATCGAAGTGACGGCCTCGGCGGGCGTCAACGTACCCAGCCGGCTGCCGCCACGCCCTGTGCCGCAGGCGCCGGAGCCGCCGCCGGCTGTCGTCCCCCGACAGCTGGAAGGCCAACTCAGCCGGCTGCATACGATGGTGGAGGAGCTCTGCCGACGGAGCTGCACCGGGCCTGGGGAGGAGTTGCCCGATGGGCTTTTCCGCCTGTTCACTGACCTGATCGAAGCCGACTTGGACGAAGACGAAGCCCGCAGCCTGGTGCATCGAGTGCGCCGCGAGGCCCCGGATTCGGAGATAGATGATCCGCTATTGTTGAAGGCGCGCGTAGCCCGGCTACTGGAGTCGGAAATCCGTGTGACGGGACCCATCCAGATTGTTCCGGGCTCGTGCCGCTTGGTGGCTTTGGTCGGTCCAACCGGCGTGGGCAAGACGACCACGATCGCCAAGTTGGCCGCCAACTATCGCTTGAAGGAGAAACGCCACGTTGGGCTGATCACCGTGGACACCTACCGCATCGCCGCCGTGGAGCAGCTGCGCACCTATGCGGACATCATCGATCTGCCCATGCAGGTGGTCTCTTCGCCGCGGGAGATGCGCCCGGCTGTGGAGCGGTTGCGGGGCATGGACCTCATCTTGATGGACACCGCAGGACGCAGCCCACGGGACGAGATCAAGATCAAAGAGTTGAAGGCGTTCCTCAGCGAGGCGGGCGTGGACGAGGTGCATCTGGTGCTATCGGCCGTCAGCGGCGCCAAAGCACTGGAGCAGACGGCGGCCCGATTCGCCACGGCGGGAACGACCAGCCTGATTTTGACCAAGTTGGACGAGGCGACCAGCCTGGGACAGGTGTTGCCCCTGATCCACGCCAGCGGCCTGCCGCTGAGCTACTTGACCAACGGTCAGAACGTGCCGGACGACATCGAAACGGCCGAGGCCGGCCGGTTGGCCCGCCTGATCCTGGCCATTGAACCCGCCACGCGAAGCTGACATGCACGATCAGGCGAAGTCGCTCAGGCAATTGGTACACCAAGCGCCCCTGCGGTCGGCCCGGACCCGGCCGTTGATCACCGCCCTTACGGGGGCCAAGGGCGGGGTAGGGACGACGACCGTGGCGCTGGGTTTGGCCGTGGAAATGGTCTGCCAGGGACATTCGGCCCTGCTGGTCGATGCGGACCCGGACGGCGGAGACGTGGCCACGCTGTGCCGGCTGCCGGATCGATGGACCGTGGCCGACGTCTTGGCTGGACACCGCACGGTTGAGGAGGCCCTGCAGCCTGGACCGGGCGGCCTGAGCGTGCTGGCCGGCGCCTGGGGCCTGGACCTGATGGCGGAGTGTTCGGCGGCCACCCACGAGCGATTGGTGGGCCAATTGCGCGCGTTGGCCGCCAAGGTGGACCTCGTGTTGGTCGACGTGGGCAGCGGTACCAGCCATCTGGTGCGACGCTGGTGGCGAGCGGCCGACCAGGTGCTGCTGGTCACCACGCCGGAACTGCCCGCCGTGATGGACGCTTACGCCACGATTAAGGTGCTTTCCGGCGGCAACGGCCGCCTCAGACTCCGTTCGGTGGTCAATCTCTGCGACGGGGCGACCCAGGCGGCTGACGTCCACGCCCGGCTGGCCCGGGCCTGCGCCCGGTTCCTGGGGATTCGTCTCGTGCCGGCTGGTCATTTGCCGTGCAATCCACGATTGGTACAGCCTGGGGCCAAGCTCCAGGAACTCACCGCACTGGCCAAGGCGATCGGCGGAGGCCGCCGGGGCAGCACCTGCCTGCAGCGGGCCTGTTCACACCCGGCCCGTTCGTAGCTGACGAAGGAACCGATGAAGCGTACCGGGCCGGTCGACCGGTTCTGGCTGGCCTGCCCACCACAATGGGTCTCGGCCGGTCTGTGGACCGAGCCACCTCGTCGGACCCGAGGTCGTGGGATTCTGGATGGGCTCTGGCCAGAAACGGGCGACAGCCGTCGCGCCAACCGGACATGGGGAAAGGGACAAAACAGATTCAAGCCACCAGTATCCAATGCCGATAACCGATCGCGGCACTGGCAGCCTCTGCGCTGAGAAAGTGTAACGATTGCGGTGACTCGGAAGGTTTCCTGCAGGATTCACTCGTGGCTCGCACCTACGCCGGCATCCTCGGCTCCCTGGCCCTGGCCACATCGCTGGTCGACGGGCTGGTGCATCACAGGGAGGCCGATGGCGTGCTGCTGGCAGCATGGCTCAGCCTCTGGGCCTTTGCCGGGCTGGGGTGTGTGGCCGGGTGGGTCGCCGCCCGCGGCGTGGAAGAGTCGGTCGGCGCGGCGGTGGCCGCCGAGCTGTCCGAGCGCGGGTCCGCAGGACCGTCCAGGGCCGCCGAGGTACCGGAAAACCGATAAGCCTGCCTGGGAGAAGGATCTCGAGCCCGATTGCCGGCAAGCCGCCAGTGGCCCCTGAAGCGCGGAGGGCTTGCGGGCGTCGATGCCCACGGAGGAATGCATGGCAACAACGGTCGCTCCGGAAGACGTGGAGCAACTCTGGATCGAGTACAAAAAGGATCCGTCCAACAAAGAACTCCGCAACCGTCTGGTGGAGATCTACCTGCCGCTGGTCCGTTACAACGGCGAGCGGATCTGGTCGCGACTGCCCGAAGGAGTCGAACTGGACGACCTCATCTCGGCCGGTGTGTTCGGCCTCATGGACGCCATCGAAGCCTTTGATCTGTCGCGGGGGGTGAAGTTCGAAACCTACTGCGTGCCCCGCATCCGCGGTGCCATGCTCGATGAACTCCGCACCATGGACTGGGTCCCTCGCTTGGTTCGCTCCAAGGCCAGCAAGCTCAACGAGGCCACCAAGAACCTGGAGGCCAAACTGGGCCGCCAGCCCACCGAAAACGAACTGGCCGAAGAACTCGGCATCTCCGTGCCCGAGCTGGAAAAGATGATCCTCGAGGCCAACGCCGTCAACCTGATCAGCCTCAACAAGAAGTGGTATGAAACGGACAGCTACAAGGACGTCCGCGAG
>DQVB01000320.1 GCA_015661985.1 Planctomycetota bacterium
CCGTGGGGAACGCGCCGCACCGTGTCCCTGTACCACGCGATTAGATCATCATCCGACCCCGGCCACAGGCGGATGTTGATTTGAACCACCGTGTCGGGCATACTTCACTCCTCCTTGAACACCCTCACCGCATACCGCGCCAGCCCCACGGCGTTGGCCGTCACCGGGTCGGACAGCACCACCCCGTGCGGGTACTGCTGCAGCAGCGCCTCCCGCAGCGCCTCCGCTCCGCCGCCGGTGAACAGCAGGTGGGCAAACTGCCGTCCGTTTCCCCACCGCCGCTCGACAAAGGTGATGATCCCCGCAGCGGCGGTGTCCAGCGCCTGCCGCACCGCCGCCTTTAGGCTAACTTCCCCGTCGGCGGTGTAGATGGCCGGGCGCTTCAACCGCAGGAGGGCATCGGCCTCGTGGAGGGAGAGCTCCACTCCGTGCTCTGCCCGCACCGCGTTGACGAGAAGTTCGGCAGCCCGGCGCATCCCGGCGGTGTCCCCGCTGGTGAAGCGTGCCACCACCTCCCCGCCCTGGACGGCGAAGAGGTCCAGCGTGTTGAAGCCGATGTCGCAGATGGCCACCGGAGCCTTCAGGTCCCCCTTCGCCCGCGCCCAGCGGCCCCCGTTGTCCAGCCCCCAGGCAAAGAACGTGCCCGCGGGCTGGGCCATCACCTTCACGTTGATCACCTGCAGCGTGACGGGCCGGTCGCCGACGGCGAAGCGGTGGCGGGCCACCATCCACCGCCTCATCGCCCGCAGGGTCTCTCTGGCTCGATCCCGGTCGGCCATCACCTCCACCGGTAGGCCGACCATCAGGACCACGTCCCGGTGGCTTCCCCCGCCTAGGAGCCGGAACACGGCGTCGTAGAACACCGCCCGCAGTTCCGGACCGTCGCTTAGGCGGAGGAAGTCCATTCGCTGAACGGGGCGGGCGTAGCGGGAGACACCTTCCCCCACCAGGTACTCCACTCCGCCGAAGGCCACCCGGTCGGGCTCACTGCGCCGCCTGCGGCGGCCCAGGTTGCCGATGGAGAGCAGGCCCAGGTCGGCCTCGCCTACACCTACGACGGAGGGTACGACGGCGACCCGGACCCCCTCCGGAGCCGCGGCGGCCACCTTGAAGTTGCCGAAGCCTGGATCAACGCCGAGTCGGATCATCCGCCTCCTCCCTGTCTACTGACTACTTACACAGGTTTGGAACCATCCGTGCAATCTCTTTCAGAGCACATCGATTTTTGACCTCGAAGAACCACGCGCATTCGTCTTCCAGACACTCAACGTACTTAGCATTGGCGCTGTCATCCCGACCCGGGACCCCGGCATTGTCAATCGTTTTCCAGTCCGAGATCCACCCGGCCAACAGCAGTGGGCAAATCTTCCTCATCTCACTCCTCCTGTTTCAGCCGGTGCACCGCCTCCGTCAGCGCGGCTATCAGGGGATCGATCTCCTCCGGCCAGATGATGACGGCTCCGGCAATCTCACCGTCGCGCTCGGCGGCCAGGCTCCGCAGTTTCACCAGCGGGCGGTCTCCCCCGCCGCCGGGCCAGACTTCGACTATCAGGTCCCTCACCCGGTAGGCGCGCATATCGATACCGTGTCAGGCTTTGTCAACTTTGTCGTGCTTTGTCAGGTTTGTCGCTTTGTCGTCCAGGAGCCCTGCAAGCACGTCCGTCAACCGACGCCGGTTCCCGGCCCGCCGGTCCTTCTCCAACCAACCCCGACGCTCCCACTCCGCCGCCAGCCGACGGGCTTCTCGTTGCCCCATCCCGAACCGTCGGCGGAGGTCCGCCAAGCCTAGGTAGCCGTCGTTTTCCTCCAGTGCCCAACGGGCAATGACCTGCTCCTCCTCGGTCAGCCCGGCAGAGGGCGCGGCGGCGGCCAGTCGACCCTTGTCCAGATAGAACGTCTGAATGAGGCCCCACCGATCGGTAACGGCCCGGCCGGGTTTGTCCACCGGGATTCGGTTCGCCCCCGTGCATCCGACCGCGCGGGCCGTTTGTGGGCTTCGCAGACGGAAGCAGATCGCCGCCGCCACCTGGTCCCGTACACGCCCTACCACCTCCTTGGTGAAGTCCTGCGCGGCAAAGACCAGGTGAACGCCGAACTTCCGCCCCCGCCAAGCCAAGCGGGCCGAAACGTCGGCCAGCCGACCCTTCGCGCTCGCACCACCGTCGGCCCGCACGGCAGAGTTGAACTCGTCCAGGATCACCACAACCCGGGGCAGCGGTTCCCTCCCCTCCTTCACCGCCAGGTCGTTGTACTCCTCCAGGGTTTCCGGGAACCCGGCGACTTGGCGGTACAACCGCGCCCGGTGGTTGCATTCTCCCAACACCCGCTCGACCGCTTCCCGGAACGCCTCCGGCTCGGTGGCAATGGGAAGCAGAAGTGAAGGATGACCGTCCAGCATCGGGAAAGTGGCCCCGTCCAGATCGCCGAGGACCAGCACCGCTCCCTCGGCAATGGCCTGGTACGACAGAAGCCGCAGGAAGGACGACTTCCCGCTCCCGGTCTGTCCTGCCACCAGCAGGTGACCCAGGCGAGACCAGGGAACGGAGATAACATTCCCGGTTGCAGAAATCCCCAAGAG
>DQVB01000301.1 GCA_015661985.1 Planctomycetota bacterium
CAGGGCGTGCACCCTCGCCAGCAGGAAGCGATCCGACGGTTGCGAGAGGCGCGTGTGCGGGCCGGCGGGAAGGAGTACTTGATCCTCCGTGGCGAATTCCATCGCCATACCGAAATCTCCGCCGACGGCGGAAACGACGGGTCGTTGGAGGATATGTGGCGCTATGCCCTGGACGCCGCCGGGCTGGATTGGATCGGCAACGGCGATCATGACAACGGCGGCGGCCGCGAATACCCGTGGTGGATCATCCAGAAAAGCACGGACATGTACACCATTCCGGGGCATTTCACACCCATGTACACGTACGAGCGGAGCGTGCCGTATCCCAACGGCCATCGCAACGCCATGTTCGCTCGGCGCGGAGTACGCACACTCCCCCGATTGCTCGGCGACCAGCCCGGTGGTGTGTCGGCCGAGGACACGAAGATGTTCTACGATTACCTGAAACAGATGGGTGGCATCTGCGCTTCACATACCAGCGCCACCGGTATGGGCACCGACTGGCGCGACAACGACCGCCAGGTGGAGCCGATTGTGGAGATCTACCAGGGAGATCGCAATTCCTACGAAGCTCTGGGCGCGCCGCGCACAGCATACAATGCGGCCACGGCCATCGGCGGCTGGCGGCCCCTGGGCATGGTCTGGAACGCCCTGGCCATGGGCCACCGGCTCGGATTCCAGTCATCCAGCGACCACTGGAGCACGCACATCAGCTACGCCATGGTCCTGGCGGAACAGCGCAGCCGCGAGGCCATCTTGAACGCCTTCCGACAGCGGCACTGCTACGCCGCGACCGACGATATCCTGCTGGACGTGCGCATGGGAGATCATGTGATGGGCGACGTGTTCACGCACAAAGGCCCGGACGACCTGATCCTGTCGGTTCGTGTACACGGAACGGCCCCCATCGAGCGGATCGATGTGATCAAGAACTTCCGCTACGTGTACGCTCTGGAGCCCAACAAAGAGGCCGTTTCGTTCCAATGGACGGACCTCGACATCCAGCCCGGCTGGAACTGGTACTACGTGCGCGTGCTGCAGACGGACACACAAGTCGCCTGGGCCAGCCCGATCTGGGTTCGCCTCCAGCGATAGGATGGGCCAGAATCGCACCGAGAAGCCCCGCTTTTCCCAAGAGCCGGGCGTCGCCGAACACGTGGGCGCGAACGGATGGCCCTGACATTCCGACCCCCTCGCCCCACGGCTGCAAATCGTCTCCTGCACCGTCCCAGATGCGTCTTCCAGCGGCCGACCAGGCCCCGGAGCCAGGAATTGCCGTGTTCGGCGTCAGCGCCTGCCACTTCCCAAATGGCTGGCCGAACGGCCCGGGGTATCCGAGTCGGTTTCAGCGCCCCGTTGCGGATGACGGGCGGGCCAGCCTCGCTCCGTGGCGCGGCTCCTTGGCGTGTTCGTGGACACATGGTCCAGGGCGGGCTATAATGCCTGGTTGGTACGGGGTCGGATCGTTGGTTGAGGGGATCCCGAAAAGCTTGTCTTTCCCTACGGGAGGACCAGGCCATGCGAAGGTGGGCGCGGGTGTTCCTGGTCGTCTTCGTCCTGGTGGCGCCGTCATGGGCCTCAGGCCGCGTCTGGACCGACAAACAAGGCAACCAGATCACGGCCACCTTTGTGCGCCTCCACGGCTCCTTCGTGATTCTCAGCCAAGGTAACCGCGTGCTGCGGGTGCCCATGGACGCGTTGAGCCCCGAGGATCAGCAGTACGTGCGGCGCCGCGCAGCGGGCATGGAGGACCAAACGCCGGAGGCTTCGGCGGCAAGCGCCCAGGAACAACGGCGGCCGCCCGCGTTACGGCCCGTCCAGGAACCCTCCAGTAGTGGGGGACAGGAACCAAGCACCGACCCGACGGAATCCAGTGGCGTGCGCACGTGGACCGATGTCCATGGCCGCACACTGAGGGCTGAGTTCGTCGGTGTGTCGGGCAATCAGGTGATGCTGCGCAGCGGCACGGAAACGAAATCCTATCCCTTCGGAGGTTTCTCGCCGCAAGACCAGGCTTATATCGAATCGCTCCTGAAACAGCGCGGCCAAGAAGGCCTCGTTCCCGGCTTGCGCGCTTCCGCTTCTCCGCCCATGACGCCCGATTACGCCGCCATGGACGAAGCCGGTTACGGTAGTGAAGTGTACGGGGAAAGCGAGGAAGGCGAATACGATATGGGGATCCCTGGCGGCATGGTGCCTCGCTTCCGAGTGCCTCGCATGCCACAGCCCCGTGTGCCGATACCTCCCAGGCCACCCATCCCGGGCCAGCCGATGGGGGAGGGGGCTGAGGAGGACTATAGCGGCTACGAAGAGGCCTACGCAGCGGAAGCGGAAGGCGAAGAAGACTATGGGGCGTTTCCGTCGGGGTATCCTGGGGCCGAAGAAGGAATGATGGAAGAGGGCATGGACGAAGCGGCTGGCGAGGATCCAGGCCCCTTCGGCCGCGGTTGGCCGCCCATGGGCAGCGGTTCGATCTCCGGCCCCCCCGGGAGCCGCGGGCCCCGGATCCGTCCTCCCTCGGTCACGCTACCGATCGACGACAGTGCCCCGGACCCATCGGTTCCCGGGGAACTGTTCGTGAAAAAGTGCACGAATTGCAACGCCGTCCTTCCGCCTGACATCGAAATCGGGGATACCTGTCCCAAGTGTGGTGTGAAGTTCGAGTTCGAAGAAGGTTTAGATGGAAAAGTGCGGGACGCCAGCGGGCGAGAAGTCAGCCGCTCCCAACTGTTGGTCCGCCGTGTGGGTATCAGCACGGTCGCGGGGGTCATCGTGGGTCTGATCATCGCCATTGTTCGCGCACTGCAGCGATAGGTCTCCGCGTCAATGACCAATGACCAGTGACCAATGACCAAGTAGGCCGGAAGGGTGAGGGCGGCGGAATGAACACGGCTGGGCACAACAGGTTGTTGGATCGGCTGGCTGCTTCGTGGTTGGCGCGATTGGCCCCGGTCTTGGTCGGCCTGGGCGGTTGTTCCGGTGCGTACGACCAGATGGATTTCGGCCCAGCAGGCGAGCGGCCCGCGTCGGCAACCGAACCGGCGGGCGACAAGGCCAGCCAGGCCGC
>DQVB01000298.1 GCA_015661985.1 Planctomycetota bacterium
ATCCGGCAGGGCACTGGAGACCTGCGGTCAGGCGATGTGCCGCGTCTGGAGACCCGCACACAGCGCGGGTGTGCGGCGGGGCGCTGGAGACCTGCGGTCGGGCGATGTGCCGCGTCAGGAGACCCGCGCACAGCGCGGGTGTGCGGCGGGGCACTGGAGACCTGCGGTCAGGCGATGTGCCGCGTCTGGAGACCCGCACACAGCGCGGGTGTGCGGCAGGGCGCTGGAGACCTGCGGTCGGGCGATGTGCGGGGTCAGGAGAGCCGCGCACAGCGCGGTGGAGACCCGCGCACAGCGCGGGATCCGCGCACAGCGCTTGCGCACAGCGCTTGGGTCAGGTTTTGAAACACGCTTTTAGCCTGCGCCAAGGAGCTTTGAAATGACTGCAGGTCCATCAATGACGCGACGAAGGTTTGTTGAACAAACGGCCGCAGCCGGGGCGGTGACGCCGCTGGTGGCGGGCACGTCGGCAGCAGTGACACCGCAAGCATCCGCGGCGGCCGAGCGCGCCGCATCGTCCGGGCCGAAGCTGCGGATCGGAGTTGTCGGGCTGGGTGGCCGGGGAAGCTGGATTGCTGGCCTGTTCAAACAGCATCCGGGTTACGAGATTGCGGCAGTGGCCGATTATTTCGAGGATACGGTCAACAAAGTGGGAGAGAAGCTCGGGGTGCCGCCGAACAAGCGATTCTCCGGTCTTTCCGGTTACCAGCGGATCTTGGACAGCGGTGTCGACGCGTTGGTTCTGGAGAACATCTCGTACTTCTTTCCCGAGCAATCCGCGGCGGCGATTGATGCGGGCTGCCATGTCTATGTGGCGAAGCCCTTTGCCGTGGACGTGCCGGGCGTCTTCGCCATGCAAGCCTTGGCGAAGAAGGCGACGGAGAAAAGGCTTTGCCTGCTGGTGGATTACCAGTTGCCGACCGATCCGGCGAATCAGGAAGTGCGCAAACGCATCCGGGAGGGCGCCTTGGACGGGCTGGCCCACATCCTTTCCGGCGGCATGTGTGGGCCGCTGCCCGATCCGCCGGTCGGCCCCACGATCGAGAACTTGTTCCGGCGGGCGTGGTACTCGCACATCGCGCTCGGCGGCGATCTCCAACTCCTGTACGACATCCACATCATTGACGGCGTGAGGTGGGTGACGGGGCAGCGCGCGGTGGCGGCCAGCGGCTATTCGCGCATTGTGCGTTCCAACCCGCACGGCGATCGTGCCGATTGTGGGGGCGTGGTGATCGAGTTGGCCGATGGGACGTGCTGGACACACACGACGCAGTGCCTGCAAAACAACGCGTTTCTGCTGAACCTGTCGGCCGACTTTATGGGCCGAAAGGCCACGGCGCGCATCGCGTACTGGGGAAAGGTCTTCGTGCGCGGCGGCGCCAAGCATTATTCGGGCGCCACGTCCAGCGCCATCTATGCGGACGGTGCCAAGGCCAATATTGTTGAGTTCTATCGCTGCGTGACCGAGGGCGACTTCTCCAATGTCACCGCGCATCGTTCGATCGACGGGCACCTGACAGCGATCCTTGCCCGCGAGGCCATGCGCCGAAGAACGCGGCTGACCATGGAGGAGGTGATCAAAGAGAACAAGAAACTCGAAGTCGATCTGCGCGGGCTGAAGACGTAGTCCTGTGACTTCCCAAAAAGGAGGCTCTCACATGCGATGGGATCCGGCGATCGCGGCCTTGCTACTCGGTCTGAGTGTGGCCTACGCGGACGAAGGCGGGCCGTCACCGAACACAACAGGGCTGACTGAAGAAGAGATCGAGCAAGGCTTCGTGAGTCTGTTCGATGGCAAGACGCTCAGGGGATGGCAGGGCTGGCTGGGCGGTCTCGACGATTACGTCGTGGAAAACGGCGTACTCATCTACAAAGAAGGGGGCTCCAAAGGAAACCTTTACACGATCAAGGAGTATTCGGATTTCATTTTCCGTTTCGAGTTCAAGCTGGTGCCGGGCGGCAATCATGGGGTGGGAATTCGCGCCCCGCTGAAGGCCCGGCCACATCTGGCGGGCATGGAAATCCAGATCCTCGACGACTATGCCCCGCGCTGGGCCCATCTGAAGCCGTGCCAATACCACGGCTCGATCTATTGTTGCGTGCCGGCGAAGCGTGGCCACTTGAAGCCGGCCGGGCAGTGGAATTCGGAGGAGATCATGTGTCAGGGCAGCCGGGTGCGCGTCACGCTGAACGGGGCTGTAATCCTGGATGTCGATCTGGATACGCTGGGCGACAAGCGCCCGTCCGGTGAGCCTTATCCGCCGGGGCTGAAACGCCGCAAAGGCCACGTCGGCTTCGACGGCTACGGCATACGCACCGAGTTCCGCAACATCCGAATCAAGGACCTCTCAAAAGGCGATGCGGGGCGTCCACCATGAACCTCAGGTCAAGTCGTACCACTTGCACATGTGTGCCCCGTGCGCTCATCTTTTGGGTCGTGGGTGACAGGCTGGAAGCCCGTTCCACGTTAAGGATTGATCCTGCTTCAGTTGGCGCGGGGGATCTGCGGAGCGCATATGCCCGGGGGTGCCTCGTCTTGCGCTGCTCCGCTGCCTCTGGTGGCCGGGGCCCGCGGGGCGGTGTGCTTCCGGGGCGGCCAACTTGTCCCAAGTCCTGGGCCGGCATCCTGTCCCGGTGCACGGGCCGGGAACGAGTACGAGGCGTGCACGGGGACTCCAGTGCCCGCGGGGAGATGAGTTGTCGGTTGCGTCAGGGGGCATATCATGACGACATCGGCCGTGCAAGTGCGGAGGGCCTCAGGCGGTCCGGTTGGTCGGCCTGATACGGTTGGCTCCTTCGCAGGTCCCGACAAGTGCGCCACGTTCCAGGGACGAGGCCGTACGTGTTGGGCGCAACGCGCTGGCGGGTCATCCCTTTCAGAAAGGGTGCGGCGGGATGCACACACGGAGGCTGGCGGACACAGGGATGGAGGTCTCCGAGGTCGGGCTCGGTACGTGGCAGTTGGGAGGGGACGAGTGGGACCAAGTGTCCGAGCAGCAGGCCTTGGATGTGCTGGGAGCCGCCTCCGAGGCTGGGGTGAACTTCATCGACACGGGGATATCTACGGACGGGGGGAAGTGAGCGGCTGATCGGTCAATTTCTCAGATTCTCAGACAGGTTGGCCGGCGCGACCGCTTCTTTGTGGCCGCCAGGCCGGGTCGCCACCCCGATCCGGGCTGGCCAGACAACTTCACCCGGCGGGCCGTGTTCCCGCACACCGAGGCATCGCTGGAGCGGCTGGGGGTGGAAACAATCGATTTGATGCAGCCCCACTGCATACCGCTGGAGGTCATCCGGCGCGGCGACGGGTTCGCATACTTGGAGTGTGATGGCCCGCCTGGCCTTGGCCAGCGGCTTGCTGACAGGCAAGTTGACCCAAGACGCCGTGTTCGCGCCGAATGACCACCGCACGTTCAACCGCGACGGCCAACGGTTCAACGTAGGCGGAACATTCGCCGGCCTGCCCCTCGAAAAGGACGTGGAGTTGGCCGACGCGCTTAAGCCTCTGGCGCCCGAGGGGATGACCATGGCCCAGTTCGCTCTGCGCTGCTGTTTGGATCATGAGGCGGTGACCACGGTGATCCCCGGGGCCCAAAGGCCCGCCCAGGTTCGGGAAAACGCCCGCGCCTCGGCCTCCCCACCCTCTCGCCGGTATTGCACAGCCGGATCAAGCGCTTCTACGGCGACGATATCGCCCCGTTCAATCCGCGGTGCCTATTGAGTTTGGAGCTGAGGTTCGTGGGGCCGCGGGGGTCCAGCGAGCCACCCCGAGGGCCGCGACCCAGCAGGCGCATGGTACTTCTGATGTAATTGCTTACATCGAGCGTGGGGGAATCGGGCCACCCAGTCCGTTTTGGTTCATCCGCTGGGCCGGTGGCGCCGATCAGAGAAGAAATGGCGATCAGGCGGACTGTGGGGGGTCTGCCAGCTTCTGGTCCCTGGTGGCCTCGGCGGTTGAGGCCGCAATAGGGTTTGCTGCAGTGGGCCAGTGCAACAGGCGGGGGCTGGGTGGCGTCTTCCGGCAGGCAGGCTGGGTGCGACGCAGCGCTCCGCGGTCCGGCTATGGGCATCTCTGGGCGGAGGTAGCTGGGCGATGCACTCGTTGGCCAGATGGGCGCTGCTGATGGGGCTGTTTTCATCGAGCGGCCCGGCTGCGCTGGCCCAGGCAGTGCGACCATTGCCGTACAGTGCGCAGTTGCGCACCGATCCGGCGGTGGGCAACGTCCAGGGCATCCAGCGGTACGGTCGGCCCTTGCGTACGGATCCCGATCAAGGGGAAGGTTACAGTTACCATGTGTACCCGGTGCTGGTGGTGCCGGCCGGTGGTGGTGGTGGGGTTTTCCAGCCGTTGGGGGCCGTGGAGCCAGCGGTGGCAGAGGGCACGGCGGCCCAGCCGGCGGCGGTTGCGCAGCAGGAGGCCGATTTCCAGCGACTGCTGGAGCTTCAAAAGGAGCTGGCTGCGCAGGAGGCGGCTTTGCAGCGGGCCGCTGCCGCGGACCGAGCGTTGTGGCAGAAGCGCGTGGCGTCCACACGGAGAGAGCTGGCCGAGCTGAACCGGGCCCTGGTAGAGACTCTCGTGCGCCAACAGCTGGAGGCCCGCTTGGCGCTGCCACCGGCCGCCTATCCCTACCCGGCCCCGTTTGACGCCACGGCCGGCCAGCGGAATCCAGGGCTGCCTGAACCGATGGCCGCACGGGCACGCCAGCCGACGCCGGCCGATCCGCGCGGGTGGACCTTGGAGCCCGAAGTCGTCACGCACCAGCCGTTGATCCAGGTGAAGGTGCGCATCGTCGACGTGGTCCGCTCCGATTCCTTGGCCCTGGGCTCGGTGCTCGACTACATCAGCCGCGATCCGAACGACCCGACGCGGGTCTCTTTCATCGCTGGGACATACGCTGACGGGAACACGATCAACAACGGGCTACGGAACCTGAGCGGGGCCACCCGCTTTCCGGTCACCGGCCTGTTGGGTATTGCCGGCGGGGCGCTGGACGAGGGGAGTGGGCTGCTGGTCAACCTCACCTCGGAGCACATCAACTGGATCACCAGCCTGCTGGCCTCGGAACTCAATGCCGACGTGGTCACCGCGCCCGAGGTGACGGTGCTCAATGGGCAGAACGTGGAGTTCGTGGCTGGTTCGAAGGTCCCCTTCGTTTTGGGGCAGAATGTGATCCAGGGAACGAACAACAATATCCAACAGTTTTTCTACAAGCACGTGGGCACCTATGTGAGCGTCACCCCGCGGATTGTCAATTGGAGCCGGACCCACGCCTTTCGCGGCCGTTCCGAAGGGAGCTATTGGCAGCCCATTGAACTGCCCGACGTCGACGATTGGCCGGGCCTTTGGGGAGGGCTCACATCCAAACCCTACCTCCACCTGACGCCCCATGTGACTCGCCTCCTGAGAACTCCTTCCCCCACACCGGCCCAGATCCGCGACGCATTGAACAGCTTGCTGGGTTGCTCGGTCGTGGAGATCGACCCGGAATCGGGGCGGCGGCGACTGAGGCAGATCGACCGCCGCTACCTGGAACGAGAGTTCCCCCAGATCCGGCCCACCGAGTGCAATACCTGCGAGAACTGGAAGCCCAACGACTGCACGATCGACCTGCAGATCGTCGTGCGGCTATCGGAGGCCAGCACCGTGGAGATCAGCGCGCCGACGCCGGACGGTACCTTTCAAGAGGGACGTGTGAGCATCGAAGACGGCATCCGGGCCATCGCCAATATCGTCCAGGTGAAGAGTGGTCATGGGGTGGTCATGGCGGGCCTGATCGGCCGGCGGGACCAGGAGGCGGTCAACAAAGTCCCGGTGCTGGGCGACATACCCGTCGTGGGCTATCTGTTCCGTTCCAAGGAGACAGCGCGGGTGAAGACGGAAACGCTGATCTTCATCGAAGCCCGCGTGCTGGATTCGGATCCCCATCGGGCCCGGGCCGAGTCCCATCGGGATTTCACGCTGGGCGGCGATTACGTGCGCGGGGAGCTGTTGGACAGCCCGCTCGAATACGGTTTCTATCGCGCCGGCTTCGGAACATACTTGCCGCCGCCGAGCTGCCAGGAACGCGTTTTCTGGCAGCGACTGGGCCGGAAGATCCGCAAGGCGGCTACGGAGGTGGACGATGCCCTGGAGTAGGAAAGCCCCCGAAAGCCGGGGCGGCTCGGCCTTCGGACCGCCCTCATCGCCGGCACTTCGCCCATGGGCGGCCAGCGCTACCGCGTCGGGCGAACCCTCCGGTTCCGAGCCAGGACTAAGCTCATGTACCGCCTGATTGTCCAACTGGCGATTCTGGTCGGGCTGATCCAATGCGGCTGCATGGGGCCGGGCCCCGGCGGCGTGGGTGGGAAAGGGTGGCCGGAGTCGTTTCGAAGCTCGGCCAAGGCCGCTGCCGAACGATTGGGGCGAGCCTGGGGTGGCGGGGATCCGTCGCCGCCCAGCCGCTGGCAATGGGCCACGGCCTTGCCGCAAGACGTGCGCCGCGCGGAGCTTTTCGTGCCCGAGGCGGAGCGTCACGCCGTGGCCCACCTGATCCCCGAACTGCGCACCGCCACCCAACCCGCTGCAGCCACCCTGCCGGCTGCGCCGGTGACCGTGATCGAGTTGGACGGTCAGGCCGTGCGTACCGTCCATCACCTTCACGCGGCTGCCGAACGGGCCGTGGACTCAGGAAGGGCAAGCGAGCTGGTCATTGCCGACCCCATGGGCGCTCGGATCCGTACCACGGTCCCACCCGATCGACTGATTGCTTTGGCCGCAGCCGCGGTGCCGGACCGAACCGCCATGGAGATGACCGACGAAGGCAACCCGTGGATCGTGTTTCGCCAGGACGGCCTGCGCTGCCGGCTGCTGGCCCGCCTGGAACGCCACACGGGGCTGCTGCAGCTGATCATCGGCGTGAAGAACTGTTGGGGCCCTCAGCGGCTCTTGCCCGTCGAAGTCACGGCCTTCGGAAACAGACGGCCCTTGCGCTGCCTGACTGCCTCGCAAGCGCTGGAACGGTTGTACGCAGGGGTCTGGCCGGAGCCAGGGCCGCCAGAGGAGGCTGCGCAGTCCTTTGCCGCTGTTTCCGAACGGCCCGATTACTTGGTTCCAACCAACTTCCAGCGGCTCTGTACCGAGAGTCAATCGCGGCGCGCGGTGCGCCCCGCGCCGCTGCCCGCGCTGGCCACGCTGCCTGGCATCCAGTACCCCGGCCCGGCCGTGCTGGGCGACGCCCGCGCGGTGGCCGCATTTCTCCTCCGCCGCCAACTCTGCCACCCGGACGACCCGGAGCTGGTCGGCTGGGTCCTGTTCGACGGCAGCCCGCTGCGGCCCGGTGGTACCCTGGAGGTGTACGTCGATCTGGGAGCCGGGCACCATCGATTCGCTTTTCTCATCCCTCGGGACCCTTCCCTCGATTGATCGCGCTGCCCCGCGACGCGTCTGTGCGGGCCGGACCGCAGGCGCCCCGGTGCGACGTCTCGGCCGCAATGCCCAGCAGCCGAGACGGCTGGACCAGAATGTCTTGGCCAACTTGTTCTCCCGCGTCTCCTCGCGCCTGGCGCCGGCGCCCGTAAAGCATCGAATCAGGGCCATGCCTGTACTCATGGCCTCCGGTGTGCGACAATCTGCCGAGGGCCAACCGGGCGTGCTTTCCAGCCCACCCGCAGGTGCCTGCCGGACCGCGGAGTTTCGTTTCCAGCCGGTACAGTGGCAGAGGGAAGGAAACGGTCTCCGGGACAGTACCCGTCGAGTCCGGCAGGTCTCGGGCTTGCCGTATGCGCAGTGCGACGTGCAACGTCCTGCTTGCAGTCCACGGCACGCCGCCCGTTTGTTCGATAGCTGACATGTACGGTGCTCAGATCGCCCCGATAGAACAGGGAGACACCTATGCGATACCGCGAACCTGCAACGTCCGCCTTGCAGGTCACCTGGTTCATTCTCTTGGCTGTCGTGGCTCTCAGCTCGCCGGCTGTGGTGCTCGGCCTGGACAAAGCCGGCCCGTTTGGTCGCGTGGAGCTGATCCGCGACGCCTACGGCGTACCGCATGTGTTTGCGGAGACTGATGCGGGAGCCATGTACGGGTTGGGCTACGCCACGGCCCAAGACCGCGGCTTCCAGATGTACTACACGCTCCGTATCATCCAAGGACGACTGGCCGAACTGATCGGCGACGTCCCCAAGGTGCGCGGCAGGGAAACGGCCGTCGACAGCGACCGGAAGATGCGCACTTTCGGGTTCGCCCGGGCGGCGCGCCGGCGTGTTAAAGAGCTGGACAACCAGACCGTTGCCCTCCTGGAAGCGTATGCCCAAGGCGTGAACGATTACTTTCGGGAGCAGCGCGGCCAGCTGCCAGGAATCTTTGACAAGGTCGGGCTTGTGCCCGAACCGTGGACGCCGGCCGATTCGATCTTGGCCTGGTGGCACTTGGCCCAGTTCTTCGCCACCGATGGCACGCGCGATCTGATCCACTACCGAAACCTGGTCGAAGGCGTTGGCCGGAAGCGGCGTGGCATCCGAGCTCCGGGACGCAGCCGAATGCGGGGGCGTCCTGGCTGGCCAGCGCCTGCGGCACCGCCTGGCCTGACGCCGCTTCCCCCGGACGATTCAACGGCTGTGGTGGGGCGCGAAGACGTAACGGATCAATGGATCGAAGAGACGTACCGTTTTCTCCGCGAGCATGGCTACCCCGCGCCCGAACCCGCCCGGGGCGCGGCAGCCTCCAGCGGCCCGAAGTTCAGCCACGCTTGGGTGGTGGATGGCAAACTGAGCGGTACCGGCGCAGCCGTGCTGGTGAGCATGCCGCAGACTCGGGTGACTAACCCGTCGTTGTTCTACGAGTTTCACATCTGTGGAAAAACGTTCAACGCGCGGGGTGTGGGTGTGCCCGGCTCACCGGTGATCCTCATCGGCTGGAACGCACGCGTGGCCTGGGGGATGACCGCTCTGGGTGCCGATCAAGCGGACCTGTTCCGCCTGAAAACCGACGCGGACCTTCCGGACCAGTACTGGTTCGACGGCCAGTGGCGGCCGATCAAAAAGATCCGGGAGCAGATCCGTGTCAAAGGCGGTGATACCCAGTCGATGGTGATCCGCCTGACGCATTTCGGCCCGATCGTCAACGAGTTTGCCTTTGCCCGCCCTGGCGACCCCCAGGTGGCACTGAAACGCATCCCTATCTGCGACACGGGACGGGAAACCATCCAGGGGGCGCTGGCCATGATGCGTGCGACCGACGTGCGCCAGTTTCTCGTGGCGCTGGAAGGGTGGCGATTCCCCACGGCCAACGTCCTCTGCGGCGACGCCCAGGGCAACATCGTCTATTCGGTGGCCGGTGCCCTACCTCTTCGCTCGCCCGACGCGCTGGAAGATGGCGGCGCGGCCCACGACGGGTCCCAGTCGCGTTACGATTGGCAGGCCATCATCCCGCAACACCTGGTGCCCCATGTGATCAATCCGCCCGAAGGCTACCTGTTCAGCGGTAATCACCGGCCGGTGGGTTCCTTCTACCCGATCCCGCTGGGCATCCGGACCGGTGCGATGGGCGACACCGTCCGCTCCTGGCGGCTCCGCCAGCTGCTCGAGGGCAAGACGTCCCTTGGCCCCCGGCAGGTCCTGGACATGTTCACCGACTCGACTAACCCGGCGCGGCGCCAGATCGTGCTCATCGGCTACCATCTGCGCGACGTGCTCCGGCGCGAGCTTTCCGACCCCGCCCTCCGGACACTCCAGCGTTTGGAGCCATGGTACGCTCGAGGATCGCCCTCGCGCTTAGATGTGCCCGGGGCCGAGTTGGCCATGCACATCAGCACGTTTTTCCGCGCTGCTGCCACGGATCTGGCCATCGTCTACGGCGGCGGCGACTCGGGCTTGACCCACTTCTTGAAAACCGTGGCCAAACGACTGGATGGCCACCCCAAGGCGGACATCACGCCGCTGGAGCAGGACTTCATTGACCGTTCGCTGGCCGACGCGTGGAGGACCGCCGAGCGCACCTACGGACCAGATCCCGACCAGTGGAACCAGGTGGCGCGCGAGCAAGTCAGCCAGCGCAAGCTGGGCTGCTACGAAAGCCTGGACGGTTTCCCGTCGCTCGACCCGTCCCAGGACATGAGCTGCCCGCCCCTGCTCTGTGTGGACGGTGCGACGGTGTTCTCCCAAGCGGCTCAGGCGTACGTGCAGTGGGTGCCGCTGCAGGAGGTGGACCAAGCGCGATCGTTACTACCGCCCGGTCCTTCAGAACGCCCCGGCGATCCGATGCGCACAGTCAACGTGGACGCCTGGGCACGCGGCCGGCTGAACCCCGCACCACTCGACCGCCACGCCGTCGAGAAGCTGGCCCGAAGCTCAACCGTCCTGTGGCCCAAGGGAC
>DQVB01000235.1 GCA_015661985.1 Planctomycetota bacterium
CGACGGGCGTGGCGAGGCGTGGCAAGCACGGTCGAACCGAGCGGGCGGGTCACCGGTGTGTAGGAAGGCACCGGCCCGAGCGATTCGGCCGGCTACCAGGCCCGGAAACGGGGCACCTACACATGGGGGACCGGCGCGCTGCTGCTGGCCGCCTGCGCCGTCGACCAGTGCCCGGTCGTCGTCGCCAGCGACTCTTCTGCCAAGGGCCGCTAGGGGTTTGGGAGCCCTCGATGGTGCAGCCCCCCATCGGCCCGCCGCGCTGGGGCTCACCGTGGCGCTCGACCTGCCGGCGCCCACCCCGTGCCGCGGCAATTATACTGGATGCTGGTGGAGACGGCACCAGGAGGCCCAGTCGTATTTCGGCGAAGACAGCCGTCGATACCGGCGACCCATTCTCACGTATCGTTGCCAAACGCCGGGTCGGATGTTCGACCGCCACAGCTACCCGAAAGGCGCGAGGGTGTTGCACATGCTCCGCTTCGTGCTGGGCGATGATCTGTTCTGGAAGGCGATGCGCCATTGCACGAAGAAGCACGCCTTCACGACAGTGGAGACAAGCCAGTTTCGCATCGCCATCGAAGAGGCGACCGGCCAGGGGCTCAATTGGTTCTTCGACGAGTGGCTCTACCGCGGCGGTCATCCGGAATACGACGTCCGCTACGATTGGGATGGGCAGCGCAAGGGGCCGGCGGCCATGGATCGACCGAGCCACCACGAGGTCATTCTGCGCGCCGCCTGCGACGGCCCGGCCGAACTGGGTGACCTGCAGTGCGTGCCCCGGTTGCGTCGCTTGCTCGACTTGCTCGAACCGACAAGCCCGCCCCACCGTCGTATCGCCGCCGCCCGCGCTTTGGCCAAACTGGCCGGAGACGATCCCCAAACCATCGACATCTTGGCCGCCCAACTTCCCCACGCCTTGCACCGGATGGGAAACCCGCTATCCTGGTCGCTACCCAAGCGGGACGAAGTGACGATTCAGACACAGCTCAGGCAGGACTCAGACGGAGCACGAACAGAGCAATGACAAGGGTGATGACTGTGGCAAGCGACAGCGGTCGGGTGGGAATCATCTGTTGTATGGCCCTGTGGACGGTCGCCTGGTTCCCAGCGCCCGGCCACCCGGCGGCCGTTGAGCCCAACACCCTTTCGCCGGAAGAATTGGAGGCCGGCTGGATCCTCCTGTTCGACGGCCAGACGCTTTTCGGCTGGCGTCCGGCGTCCCGCGCCGATTGGCAGGTCCGGGATGGGGTGATCACCGCAAGTCGCGGCCAGCCGGGTCTGCTGCGCACCACGGCCCAATTCGGCAACTACGAACTGAAGGTCGACTTCCGCCCTCGAGTGGGCACCGATAGCGGAGTGTTTCTCCGCACCAGCCCCAGCCCGAGCGACTTCACCTCGCGCTGCTACCAGGTGAACATCGTCTGGCCCAATGCGGGGTCCTATCCCACAGGCAGCCTGGTCGATCGGCACCGTACGGGGCCCGTTCCGCTCGACGACCAGTGGCACACCTTCCACATCACCGCCGACGGCGGGCGGTTTGTGGTTCGGGTGGACGGCCACACCATCCTCCAATACCAGGACCCCAGACCGCTGGGCCGCGGCTTCATCGGCTTGGAATTCAACAAAGGGCAAATCGAATTCCGTAACATCAAGCTGAAGCCGCTCGGCATGAAACCCCTGTTCAACGGCCATGACCTTTCCGGATGGAAAACCTACCCGGAGATGGCCAGCCGATTCAGCGTGACCAAGGAAGGATGGCTCCACGTGGCGGGCGGCCGCGGCCAACTGGAAACCGAAGGCACGTACGCCGATTTCACCCTCCAATTGGAAGTGTTCGTCAACGGCCGCGGGCTCAACTCGGGTATCTTCTTCCGCTGCATCCCCGGCCAGATCATGAACGGATACGAGTGCCAGATCCATAACGGCTTTCTGGACGGAGATCGCAGCAAGCCCCAAGATTGCGGCACGGGAGGCATCTTCCGCCGGCAGAACGCGCGGCGCGTGATGGCCAACGACTTCGAATGGTTCTGGCTGACCATCCACGCAGACGACAAACACATGGCTGCCTGGGTGAATGGCTACCAGGTGAGCGACTGGGCCGACGACCGGCCCCCCGATCCGAACCCGCGCCGCGGCCTCCGCCTGGAGCCGGGTACGATTATCATTCAGGGCCACGACCCCACAACCGACCTCAGCTTCCGCAACCTGCGGATCGCCGAACTGCCCGAACGGTGACGAACGCCCAAAGGCCGCGCCGGCCTGGGACGCGTAACACAACAAGTTCATAAACCATTCCCCTGCAGCCGTCTCGGCTGCTGGCAACTCCAGGCGAGACGCCTGTACCACAACGGCCGAAACCGGACGTAACTCTCACAGGCCTCCCTATGGCGACAGCCCAGGGTTCCTCCTGCGCGAAACCGGGGGCGGTGCTGGCGCTGAACTCGACTTTGCCAGTCTTGGAATGGCAGGTAGGCGTTGCCTCCGGTGCGAGTGGCCGTTCAGGCAGGCTGGGAAAGGTAGTCAAACAGAAATTCGCCGACCCCACGCGGGATTTCTTGCACAGCCTTCGCCGATGGAGCCCGTGCAAGAATCGTTTCCTCCCAAAACAGCCAACGAACCTCGGCGATCACGTCGCTGAACGTCACGTGCCCCTCGCCATAGCATGCCCGGTGGATCGGCCGAGGCACTTTGCCCTCGATATGTTCACGGTAGATGCAGCAAATAATGCTGTACAGTCCCAGCGGACATGGGCTGCCGCGCAGTGCCGTCTTGCGACACCGTCCACGGGTGCTCTCAAAGCCAAGGTGTTCCCGTATCTCTTCAAAGGTCGTTTCGATCGACTGCACTTCAGGGGATCAAATGGCGAGTGAAAACAGGACTTCAAAGAGCTTGCGGAATTTGTGGCTCTCAGGGCCGCAAGGCAGAGCGGCGATAAATAGTAGGGTGGGTCGAGGCCCGCGCCAGTGGCCACACCGGGCCGGCGAGGAAGATGAACCCGAATACGTCGCCATTGGTGCGGGCCGATGACCCACCATCATCGGCCAGGTCGGCTTCGACGGTGGCGAAGCCGGCCCACGGGCTGCCCGCTCGTAGTACCGCCTTTAGGCGGCAATCGCGGGTTGCGCGCTCGCCAGCGCCGTTCCGCCCGAAGGCGGCACTATGAACCTTGCCATCCCGCCTGAAAGTGGGGCTACAAACGGGCGTCTTCCACCGTTTGTCAGGATTGGCCACTTCCATCAGCATGTCGGCGTACTGGTTGCGCGTTGCCCGTTTCCTTGTGGTCGTTTAGCCGCGAGCCGGAGGCGTGCGCGTCGGAATACCCGGGATGC
>DQVB01000492.1 GCA_015661985.1 Planctomycetota bacterium
CGGCGACGGTGGTCATCGAGGAGCGTGAGATTCTGGTACGTTTCCAGAAGCGGGCGCACAACCCACTTCTGATGGCCGCCGGTTTGGGTGCGACCGACGTCGCCGCTGCGTGGCTGGGGCGCAAACGCCTGCGTTTCGTGCTCGGTTGACCGCCGTGGCATGTAGGGAAAAACTAACGCCCGCCGGCGTTGCCGGCATGAAAGTGTTACGTCAAAAGGGGGCCGTGGGAATCCAGGCTAGCCCTTCCCCACCGGGGGGAGGGGGCTGTTGGTCGACTTCACGTTGTCCAAGGCCCTGCACGCTTCGGAGCTTACGGTTCCTCGTCTCCAGGGCATGTCCGATCGAAACCTTCGAAAGGTCCGGAAGTTATCACTTGTTGGCTATTACGAGTACGACCAGTACGGCAACCTGGCGCTGATCCGGGACGCGAAGGGACGGGAGACGGCGCTGACGCACGACGAACACCGCCGGCGGTTGACACGCACGCTGCCGCTGGGGCAGACTCAATAGTACCAATACAACACCTTCGCCCAAGAGGTGCTGCACGTGTCGTTCGAGGGGGTGGTGACCGAATCGGTGTACGACAACACGCCGACGGGATCGGGCCGGCTTGCCGAGCCGCGCTGTTTCACCGGTCTGGGCCTGAGCCAATTCGCCGCGACGGTGGATGAAAAGATCACGCACGCCTACGACCAAAACGACCGGCTCTTGACCGAAGAGCTCGACTCGGACAACGACGGCACGGTCGATCAGACCACCACCTACACCCGGAGCGCCACCCAATTACCCGCCAACACCGTCACCGACTCTGCGTCCTCTGTGACCTCTGTGGCCAACTACTCCCACAATTTCCAGGGAAGGCTCTCGCAGGCCCAGATCGACTCCGACGGCGACGGCACCACCGACACGACGGTGGACTACGAGTACAACGACCGCGGCATCCGCATCTGCAAAACCCTCGACGGCACGGAAACGCTTTACCTCGTCGAGGCCAACAACCCTACTGGCTACGCCCAGATCCTGGAAGAGAAGCAGGACCTCAATGCGGACGGAACAATCGAACACGGCGAAGTCCTCAAATCGTACACCCTCGGCCTGGACGTCATCTCCCAGTGGGAGGAGGCCAACGGCAACCTGATCCTCCTCTACGACGCCCACGGCTCCACGCGCGGCATGGTCGACGCCCTCGGCTACTCGCTCACGGCCCAAATCCACCGCTACGACGCCTACGGCAACCCTATCGGCTTCGACCCGGCCGCGGCCCTGACCACGCTTCTCTACTCCGGCGAACAGCTCGACCCAAGAATAGGCCTCCAATACCTCCGCGCCCGCTACTACGACCTCTCCACCGGCCGCTTCACACGGCTCGATCCCTTCCTCGGCAACCTCACCGACCTGCTGAGTCTGGACAAGTATTTGTACGTGCAGGCGGACGCGGCTAACTTCGTGGACCCGGGCGGAAAGCCAATATCCATGGTGATGGCCTCGTTTTTCAGCATGAAGCTGCGCGGACGCTACATTATGGCGGGTGCAATCGGGGGGCTCGCCGCCGCATGGAGGTTTGGCGCGATACGCAATCCTCTTATCACGTGGGACAAGGCAGACGTTCTGAACCACCTTGATGAAATGCGCCTTCCATTCGATGCTACAGAAGCTGATCGGGCAATTGCGCGGGAGTCGCTCGAACGCCTCATCGACACGGTTGAAACAACGCCGGCAGACGTTGACTTAAGCAACGGACGAGCTTGCTTGGACTTCTGCGAACGCGTGCTCGAAGCGTGGAAGAGCGAAGCTCGGGACTATGTGAACGAAGCAGAGTCGCGGAAGAAAGTTGTGGGCACGCATAGGATCGTATGGCGAACCAACGATAGCTTGGCATGGTGGCCGATCAACGACCATTCTGCTATCCGACTGGAATTCAGTGATGGGAAAGTCATCGACCTTGATAATGGATGGCTTGGCACCTGTTACGGCTCATGGGGCAAGCGGGTTTTCGGTCGGAGTAATGTGCCGTTCCATTACTCGTTAGGCGAACGCTCAACTCGCGACTTGGATCGTGCCCCGTATTGGCCGGGATGCCATGTATGGCCAGGGACCAGCAGGCCGCGCCGTTCGTGCGTTGGCACACCGAAGACGGAGCGAACTACGGGGAAGGAACGGGCGGAGGTGAGCCTCCGGACGTGTAGCGGCGGCGAAATCTGAAGCCATAATGACCCGTGGACCGCGACATGTGGAACAAAGGAGGGGGGTGCCAGGAGCATTGATACTTTGCCTGTTGGGCGGGTCAGTTGGTGCTGTGTTGAGCTGGTTGTGTGCATACGTCTATGTTGTCGTGCTTGGGGGAAGCCTGGTTTTTGTCGGTCGCGTGTTGCCAGTCGGAACATTGGGCGGGGCGGCGGTCGGCTTTGTTGTAGGGCTGCTGTGGACCAAGCCGTAACAGAGAGTCGGACACGTCACGTGGCGAAGCCCTTAACCGCACAGTGCGCAGAGTCCGCTGGGACCATTGAAGAGACGCTGTGTGAGCAGCTCTGCGTTCTCTGCGTCCTTTGGGGTGAGGAACTGCGCGAAAAGAGCCACATTCCTGGTTGCCGTCGGCTCCATCCCCTGTGATGGTGCTACACACTGCAACCCGTGCGTTTTTCCGTCGACGCGCGGACGGTTTTCGTCGGCGTGCCGGGCGTCTGGCGCGACTCCGCCGCCGTCTTGCGCTGCTGTCCGGCCAGCCCCTTGCTCAACTCGAACAGGACGAAGCCGCCCGCCTCTTGGCCCCGGTCAACGATCTCCCGCGCCTGTTCCTCGGTGAGCGGGATCCCTCGAGGAAGATCGAGCGTCGATTCCGGCAGTATTTCCGTACGACTCGCCATGCCCAATAGACGCAACCGAAAGCCCGAAATCATCCAAGACCGGTCTCCGATGGCTGAAGTGTTACGTTTTTTCCAATACTTTCCGGAAGGAAGAGCCACCATGGCGACACGGTGTACTTGAAGGCTGCAAAGGTTCGAGGGTCGAGGGCATTGGGAGCGGCGGGGGTGGATCACCGGGATGGACGAAGCCTTGGTGCAGCTTTCGTCCGCCATTGCGGCGATCTTCGGCGGCTTGGAGGATACCGTGGAGGAGCTGGCTGCCCAGGCGGCTCGCAGGCGGGCAGTCATTCAGGGCAGGCTGGACAGCAGCCGACGGAGGGCCGTTGTCATGGCCCTTTGGTACCGGGCCGTATCGCGCACGTGGAAGATATGATGCCGTGTGGGCTCTTGGGCCGGGCGCCATCGCGTCACCCCGTGGTCGTCCACGGAGACGCGGACGGGATCGAAGGTCGCGACCACTCCGGTTGCCGCGTCGCCGACGGGCACGATACGGCCGTCGCCGGTCACCGCGTTGCCCACGGCGTGGAGGAAACCGGCCGTACACCACATGTTGCGATATCGCGGGTTCTGGCGGGCTTCCTCTTCGGTATCGCGCGGCCCCAGCAAGTGTTGCAGCCATGCCGTGGGAAGCCGGGCGACTTGTTCTTTTTTGCCTGCGCGATACATGAACGTGAAATAGTTGAGC
>DQVB01000273.1 GCA_015661985.1 Planctomycetota bacterium
CACCGCCGAGGCCCAACGAGTGGGATTTGGACAACGGCTGGCAGCGCGTAGGGTGCGTCGAGACCGACCGCTGGGAGCGCGTAGCCTCGGCCAGCGCGTAGCGCGTAGGGTGAGTCGAGACCCACCGGAATGCCTCGGCCAGCGCGCACTCGAGACCCACCGCAATGCCTGCAACCGGCGCGCCCTCCGTGGATCGGACCAGATAACGGTGGGTCATCACGCGCGCAACCGCTGCCGCCTGGTTCGTGTGACGGGGCCACCGGCGCAGCTCCAGGGCGATCTGGCACATCTCGATCATCTCCGGCGCAAAAGCGGCAGCCGATGGTGCCGGCCTCGGAGGCTTTCGGTAGCACAGGCATCTTGCCTGTGTCCAAAGGGAACACAGGCTGGAAGCCTGTGCTACAGCTCAGAACTTGATAATCCCCTTCGCCCGCAGCTCCAGGGCGATCTGGCATATGTCGATCATCTCCGGCGCATACCGGCAGTCAGCCCTTTAGCCGGCTCTTCCCTCTGCCGCAAGCGGGAGAGGGTGGCGAGCGAAGCGATCCGGGTGAGGGCAGCCGGGCGTCACACGGATTGTACAATCCCAGCCGCACGGTAGTGCAAACCACCCTCACCCCCGACCCCTCTCCCGCACGGCGGGAGAGGCGGAAGAACCTCAGAACTTGATGATCATCCGGCGGCGGAGCTCGGCGGCCACGCTGAAGACCTCGATCATCTCCTTGGTGAAGCGGACGCCCATGGGCCCGCGGTCCGATGCGGCGCGGGCACAGGGGCTCTTGGGCGCCAGTGTGTAGTTGTAGTTGGGCGGGTCGACGAACATCGGGTCGACGTTCAGGCAGCCTTTGCCCGGCCGGGCAAACCCGAGGAACGGTTGCGCTCTATGGTACACGTTGCACTGCTCGATCTGGGCACCGCGGACCTTGCCTTCGATCTGTGCCATGATGCAATCGATGACCATGCTCTGCGGACCAGTGAGCGTCACTTTGCCGTTGATCGTGCAGGAGCGGATTTCACACGGCGAACCGGCGATCACGGCGCCGGTCACAAGGACATTTTCCATTTTCAGTGCAGGCCGGGCATCCTGGCACCACCCCCCGATGAAAATCGAGTTCTTCGCGAGCAGGTGACCGCGAGTTTCCTGATGTCCAACGATGACGCAGTTGTCAAGACGCACATTCTCCCCCGGCAGCACTCTGCGGCCGGCATTGGGAGAGCACACGACACAGGAGCGGAGATGCGCCGCCCCATGCCAGCGGCTATCCCCCGCCTCGAAGAGTATCAGTCCCTCCGAAGTGAACCCTGACGATATGCGGAAGACCGATCGAATAATCGGCCAGTATCCTTTCTTCGCACGGATCGTGAGGGGTGCGCGGGGTATACTCAGTTTCTCCAGATATGGGCCGTTGTCCTGTATCTCAATCAGGGAGTTGGGCGGGGAGGCGTCGATGGCTTCCTGGATTGTGGTGAAGTTCCCTTTGCCGTCTTTGCGCACGATGAGGAACTTGCCCAGCTTGCCCACCGCCTCCTGAAGCTCCCGAAAAGAGGGCTTGCGGGCGGAATCGGTCACGGGCGAAGAGTCGGGATAGTCGATAAAGAGCTTTTCGACCAACCGTTTGCACTCGAAGAACTGCTGGTCGTTGTAGAGCTTCACGGCCTCGTGGTAGAGCGCTTCAGCCTCGGTCTGGTAGATGCGCGTCTTGCACTGCTGGCAGGCTGCGTCGACGGCCGGTTGGTTCTGGGCAAGCCAGGGCGTGGCGGTGTACCTGGTGCTGAGGTTGGCCAACAGCGCGTCGGCCGCCGTCAGTTTCTCCTTGGCGCCTGGGAACTGGCCATTTTCACAGTCGGCGTTTGCGGCAGCCATCAGTGCCACGGCCCTGGCAAACGTAGCGGCGGCCAGGGGGGCCAGGTAGGGGCCGGTGTCGGCACCGAGCGATTGGGCATGCTCGAAGTGCTTTTCGGCTCCAGCCGGGTCGCCGCTGGCCAAGGCCAAGAGGCCGGCGGCAAGCCAGTCGCCGGATTGGGTGGCCGGCGCGGTCTGCTGTTGCTTATCGGTTTGAACGAGGGTGACAGGCACCTTTTTCGCCTTCGCCGAAAAAGGAGCCAGTCCCTGGGCCAGGGCAAACATCTTGCCGATCGCCTTGGGGCCCAACTCGGACCAGGCAAGCAACTCGCGCTTGCCCCGGGGAAGCTCGCAGGTGCCCGGCTTGATGTCCCGATGCACCACGCCCAGCTGATGCGCATAGGCCAAACCCCGGGCCGCCTGCAGCATCCAATCGACCACCTCGTGGATCGGCAACGGGGCCCGCTCGGCCAATACCCGCCCCAGGTCCTGACCCTCCACGTACTGCATCACCAGAAAATGCACCCCCCGCGCTTCGCCGGCGTCGTAAGCGGTGACAATGTTCGGGTGCTCCAGCCGCGCTGCGGCCCGCACCTCGCGGCGAAACCGCTCCACCGCCTCCTTGCTCCCCAGGGCCTTTTCCGAAAGCACCTTCAAGGCCACCACCCGCTCCATGGTGCGCCGCCAGGCTTTGAACACCCGCCCCATCCCCCCGCGGCCGATCTCCTCGAGGATCACGTAGTCGCCCAGCACCAGATGCTCGAGGCGGCCCAAAAGAAGCTGCTGGGCCTGGTAGGGGGTCAGCCGCCCGGCATGGATCAACTCGCTGGCCAACTACCGACCATCCCGCGGCTGCCGGTCCGCCGGCAACGCGGCCTGAAAACCGGCCACCTCTTGAGCGGTGAAAAGCCCACTGCGCACAAGGTTATCGACAAACTGGTCGATCCTCATCGCCCTCGCAGCTCCCGGCCATGCTGCACCTCTGTTGACAAGACACCCTCACATTAGCCCCGTAGCCCAGCCAGGTCAAGCAACCTCCCCGCCACCCCTCAATCCGCCCGCAAAGGCCACGCCCGCCGCATCGCCGCGTTGCCCTTCCGGCGGGCCCAGCTTCTGCCCAGACAGCTTGTGTGGGGGAGGACGTGTTCGGCCGCAAGGATCCATGCGGAATGGCCAGAGCGATATCAATGGCGTTAAACTGACAGGGCGGTTGGGAGGGACCTGGATGGACTCTGACCCAGGATAGAAAAGGCTGCCTCGAAGGCGTACGCCGAGGCACCGACGTGTTCCTGCCGAAGTTGAGCCATGATCCAAAAGTGTTACAGAACCCGCGGAATCCCAACCGTGGTTGTCGGCTGACCGGAGCATGCCGATACTCGCCATTCGGTACGGGCAAGGCTCGGGGGGGTGCCATTGGGACCAAAAGCCCCAAAAAGGCTGAATTGAGCGAAGAAAGCCGATGGATGACGCATCTAAACCTTTGGAGCCGGCCGAGAGGGAGGGCTTCGAAAGACTGGCGCAGGTGGTGGCGGGCTGCCAGCGGGGGGAGCGAACGGCCCAGGAGCGGCTCTATGAGATGTTCCACCGTCGGGTCTATCGCCTGATGGTTCGGATGGTGGGCCAACAGGACGCGGCGGACGTGACCCAGGAGGTTTTCTTGCAGGTTTTCCGCACTATCGCCCAGTACTCGGGTTCGGCCCGTTTCGAAACTTGGCTATACCGGTTGGCGGTGAATCAATCGTACCAGCATCTGCGGCGGGCGCGGCGCCGGCGGTTCGAGCCCCTGGTGGCTGATCCGGCGGGGCAAACGCGCAGCTCGGCGATGGAGAGTCGGGAACTGGTCGAGGGGGCCTTGGCCCGGCTGGATCCCGAGCTCAGAGCGATTTGTTTGCTTCGCGAGGTCGATGGATTCTCGTATCGCCAAATCGCCGAAACGTTGGGGATTCGGGAAGGAACGGTAGGAAGCCGGCTGAACCGGGCACGACGGGAATTGAAAAAACGGCTCGTGGAGCTGGGAGGCGGTCCTTGAGGCTGTTGGCGAGGGTGACGGGATGAACTGCTGGCGGGCCCGATCACTGCTTTCGAACTACCATGACGGCGAGTTGCCGCACGGTAAACACCGCAAGGTTGCCGAACACATACGGACGTGTTCTCGGTGCGGGGAGCAAGTAGCCTTTTTCGCCGACCTGTCACGGGCTTTCCGGTCGCTGGCGGACCCCGAGCCGCCGGAGGGTCTGTGGGCCCAATTAGAGAGTCGGCTGGACGCGGAAGTGGCTGGCCAGGTGTACCGGGCGGGCCCGCAGCCCGACCGGCGGCGGGTGGCCGTCC
>DQVB01000059.1 GCA_015661985.1 Planctomycetota bacterium
CCGGTGAGCGACCTGGAGAGCTGTCTTGCTGATCGCCTGAGCCGTTACGCCGCCGAACCTCACTCCAAGCGCCCGGGCCGAGCTCAAGGTGAGCTCGCGGCATAGGTAGATGGCCGCCTGTCGCGCAACATTGCCCTGGCGTCTGCTGGCGTGAAGCGTGTCCGGGGCAACCGCGAACGCCTCACAGACAGCCGCTTCGACTTCCGCCGGCGTGGTTGGTTGTCGCAGTTGCCGGTCCGCCGGTATCTCGCGATCGGGGACTCGGTCCGCAAGCCACTCACGAACGCGGGTCACGAAGCTCTCGGAGCCGAGGACCGTTGACGCCGCGGCCGGCTCCAGGGGCGAGCCAGGGGGGTCGCAGATGGCTTCCGCCATAAACCGCCGGTACGCTCGACGAGCCGACCGCAACGTGGCGCTATGCTGACGTAACACTTCTTGCCAGCCCAGCCAGGCTGGTGCGCGGCGAGAGTCGAAGAACAGGCGGCAACTGCTCCAGGCATAATCTTCGGGATCATCCACCAGGCCGGCTCGAACGGGATTCAGATGGATGTATCTGGTCAGCTCCCAGTAGTGGTACTCGCGCTCGACAATGATGCCCTTGAACCGGCCTTGAAACAGTGGACCACATCGCCGGTGCCGACGGTTGAAGCCGATGGCGTATCCGGCGTTAAGATCGTGCATGCCCGCCGACAGGTCGCCATGGGGACATCGCAGAAAGAGGTGGAAGTGATTGTCAAGGAGCGCCCAGGCGTAGACGGCCCAGCGCCGGCGAGTAGCTACTCGATCGAGTAGGTCCACCCATCGCTCGCGGTCCGCATCGTCGCGAACGATCCGCCGGCGTTCCAGTCCGCGGCTGGTGACGTGGTAGATGCCATCTGGCATGTCGATTCGCAGGGGCCTTGCCATAGTAGATTCATGCTACCGTACTTGCCTGTGCAAGGCAAGTGGGAAGTTGTAGGTTGAGACCTGACCGCCGTTTTGTGACCCCCGTTTTGACCCCCGTTTCCTGATGACCCCCTTTTCCCCATGCTTTTCCTTGGGAAGTTGTAAGTTGAGACCTGACCCCCGTTTCCGTGTGTGACCCCCGTTTCCGTGTGACCCCCGTTTCCGTGACCCCCGTTTCCGCTACCTGACCCCCGTTTCCGCTACCAAGTCCGCTACCAAGCGTCCCTGGCTGGCCGGATGCTGCCGAACGATTACGTGCGCCAGCTCCGCATACGAGCCGATCGTTGTGCGGTGCAACGCGGCCAAGACCACCCGCAGCAGAACCAATCCCTCGGCAAAGGCCACGGCCAACAAGCGGTTCCGCTTGCCCGCCGACCGCTGGTCGGCCTCCAGCCGGACCAATAAGGCTTGCAATTCCGCACTGGATCGCATCTCGGCGTGCGGCGGCCCCGGATCTACATACGAGCTGGATCGGAAGGGCCGGGCATCGGTTGTCCAGAACAGACTAAGAGACCGCAGCCGGCCGCGGCACAGCGATCATTTGCGCAAGCCCTTAGGGCCCGCGCTTGGCCACGGGTGCTTGGCTGACCAGCTTCAGCCGCGCGGCGATCGTGCTCTTCAGCTCGCCGCTGGCCCGCCGCTGGGCCATTTGGTAGTAGATCCGGGCCACATTCAGTTTCCCGGCCCTTTCCGCCCGCTGGCCGCGCCGAAAGAAGTCCATCGCCTCGGCTTGCTTCGTCTGCTGCTCGCGCAGGTATCGCTTGCGCAGTTCAGCTACGCTGGGCACCGGCGAGGCGACAGGCTGCTGCCCGGCGCGGGGCGTGGCCTTGCGGCTAACCCACCCCGGCCCGCGTAGCGACAACTGGGTGGCCGACCCTCCTGGGGACTGGCTCAAGAGCTGTTCCTCCATGGCCTCAAAATCGTGGACGTAGACCGACACCCACATGCTCGATGCGCTTCGTTCCATGCCGATGGCGCGGTTGCGAAAGCCGGGGATCTTCAGAAGCGGCACGCCGAATTCATTCCGCCCGGACGCCGCTCGGTTCACGCCGCCCAAATAGGTACTACCGCGATCCGGCACCACCACCGAGGTGTGCACGCCGAACGAAGAAACCGTGGGCAGCTGGACCGCCACCGGCGTCCGCTGGGCCAGAGCGGCGGCGGCCAGCACGCCAACCAGTCCCGGGGCAAGACACGTGCTTCGCCAATCCATCATCCCACATTCCATTCGACGCGCAAGCAATAGGTGGTGCTCGCCTCGGGCTCCATGTACCACCGGCTCAATGAATCAGTAAAGGCTCCGGTACGGCCTCCGTTCGTTTCGCTCCCAGTACATGCGCGGTCCCACCACGAAGTCGGTCATCCGGTCCAGATCCCACTGGAACAGGCTGGTGACCCGCTCCCGCTTACCCTCTTCCGTTTCGAACAGGATCAACCACGGGTTATCGTCGGGCTTATCCGCATCGCGCGCGGCAACCACCACCCCGCCGGCCGGGGAGAAGGACAACAGCCCCTGGCGATAGAGGAACTTCTCCGGCGGCAAGGTGAATGTACAGACCGGCTCCTCCCCCTCGAACACGTGGATCTTGTTCGGGCTCTGGGTCGCTGCCCATTTGAGCGTTGCCGGATCGGCTGCCACCCCACCGCGCCCCGGCAGGATGGGCTTCATGCTGCCCGGTGAACTGTCGCCGGAAAACCGATAAATGCCCTCATCTCCGTCCGTCCCCAGCAGCACATGCTTGTCTCTAGTGACGGCCACGGACATCATCTGTTCGCGCCACTTCTGGCCTTCAAACCGCATATACTCGCGCGGCTTGTTCCCCGCCGTCGACGTGGCCATCAAGGTGTCCGCCATGTTGTCGGCCACCACGATCGTATCCGACTCGCCTCCCACGGCCACATCCAACGGATGCACTAGGTTTTCGTCCTTTTCGATGATCGTCGCTACCTTGCCCGTATCGTCGATCCGGACGATCTTGCCCCCATCCCGAGGTGTGGTAGCGATCAGGCCATGCTGACGGTGGAGTGCCAACCCAGTGGGCGTGAAGGGCAGGTTGACGATCCCCAAGACCCGGCCAGTGTCGGTCACCTGATAAACCTTGCCCGGTCCGTTCTCGTCCCCGCAGGCGATGTAAATGATCATCGCCGGGACCGGGGGCAACGGAGGGAACTCCAGCCGGCCGAAACGGGGGGCCAAGGCGCCCCCTCCACCCCCACCTCCGC
>DQVB01000041.1 GCA_015661985.1 Planctomycetota bacterium
AAGGCGCCCCCTCCGGCGGGGTCACCACCTGCGGACCCTCCATGCCCGTGGGCGGCGGGGCCAGGCTCACCTGTCGCGCCCCCTCCCAACCGGGCGGGCAGCAGTTGGGCACCTCCAGATGTCCCTTGAAGTAGAGCTCCACGTCGTTGGGGCTGCCCGTGCGCATCCCCGGTCCGCAGGGCGGTACTTCGTGGGGGTCCATGGCGTCGACCAACTCGGGCGTGACAAGGATCAGCAGTTCCACTTCGTTTTGCCGGTGTTGCACACGGCGGAAGAAGGTGCCGATGTAGGGCAGGTCGGACACCCAGGGCAATCCCCGCTTGTTGGCCTCGATGCGCGTCTGGACCAACCCGGCGATGGCCAACGTCTGGCCGGCCATCATCTCCACCCCCGTATCCACTTCGCGCACGCGCAGGCCCGGGATGACCGTCGAGTTGAGGGTCACGCTGCGCGTGTTGTCGATTTCGCTTACCCGCGGTCGCACCTCCAAGCGGATGCGGCCGTTGCCCAACACGATGGGCACGAAGTCCACCTGGGTGCCGTACTTCTTGTACTCGATGGAGACCGTCCCCAGACTCTGGGGCACGAGGATGGGAAACTCGCCGCCCACCTGGAAATAGGCCGGCCGGCCGCTCACGGTGACCAGCGTGGGTTCGGCCAGGACTTTCATCAGGTTATCGTCGCGCAGCGCCTCCAGCAGTCCGAAGAACGCATCCGGGCCGCTCAGGATGCTGAACGAAAAGGTCGGCGTGCCGCCCAGGACGCGAGCAAAGCCCCACGTATCGCCGCCGCCCGGGACCGAAGTCACGCCCCGCGTCACATCGCTCAGGATCCCAGAGACCGTCGACGAAATGATCGCGTCGCCAGCGAAAAGGTGCCAGTCGATCCCCAAGGTGCGCAGCTTGGTACGCGAGACCTCCATGGCCTTCACATGCAGCAGCACCTGGTGCACGCCGCCGACGGTCATGTTGGAAAGGACTTTCGGATAGTATTCCTCGGCGATGGCGATGATATTGCTCACGTGTTCCGGTTGGTCGACATAGCCGGAGATGAGCACACCGTTGGAAATCGGCTTGATCCGCAGCGAGCAGTTGGGGAACTCCGACTGGAGGATTACGGCCAATTCACGGGCGTCGCCATAGACGATGACGTCGATCGAGTAGATGCGGTTCTGATCGTCCCACAGGTTCACCTGAGTCACCCCCGGCTGTTTGGCGTGAACCTGGATCTGGGTCGGAGACAGGGCGGTCAGCGCGAGGACGTCCGGGTTGTTCACCTGGAACTGGGGGATCTTCTGTTCCAGAGTGAGAATCCGGCTCTCGTGCACCGTCATCTCGATCCGCCCACTGGACGACTGCACCTTGTGCACAATGGACGGGGACTTCAGCTGAGCCGTCTGGGCGGCAGCTCGGTGATGGACTCCGGCCGCCAGCACAGCCGCGATCCATGCCGTTGACAGAGTTGCCCGCACGATGTTTCTCATCATCCCTGACCTTCCTTGCTTTTCGGTTTGTTCTCGGCAGGGGGTCGGCCCTGCCCGGGTCGTCCATGTCGTAACAATCCCTTGCGGGTTTCTGCCCCCGAGGCTGGAGGGTGTCAAAAACCGCCCTGGCAGCGCTGTGCGGGACCGCCTTGTCCTCCCGAGGACTGAATCGCTCTCGAAGGTATGACGAAAGGAAGACTTTGTGACACCCTGGTCGTAGTCGTGCCGGTCCGTTTGTCCTACTATCGTGATCCGTCGCGCCCCGTGGTCCTCTGGGACACGTCGTGTGGCAGCGAGCGAGCCCAATCGTCTTCGTCTTCGGCGTCCTCGCCAGCACTTTGCTCATCGGTTTGCTCGGTCTCTTCTTCCACCTCTTCATCGGGGGATTCGTCGCTTTCCTGGCTGGCTGCCGAACGGGCGGCCGCCGACATCAGTTTCCAGAAGGAGAAGCCTGATGAGGCGCCGGAGGCCTGACGCAGCTCGCCACGTTCGTTCTCGTTGTCCAGGGCCAGTACCACCTCGGTCACCTCATCCCCTTCGATCTTCCGCATCTTCCACAGGCGGGACGGCGTACTGGCCGCCACGTCGCCGGCTTCCCCCCGCCGTTGTTGGCTGGCCAGGAACTGGAGGAACTCCGAGCCCATTTCCATCGATTCCAGCTGAGCGAAGGGCACCGACGGAGAATCGGCGTCCCGGTCTCCTCGATCACTTCCGCCCAGTAGTTCTTCGGCGCTGACGGCGGCCACCTTGGCCTCGTCCGCGTCGCCGGGGCTGCGCATGACCAGCCGAATCTTGCCCAATTCGCTGGCCAGGATCACTTTTTGGGCCTGAGCGGGGGTGACCAGCAGCGATACGGTCTGCGCTCTCATCTGCTGGCCGCTCCCCTCGGGGTCCATCTCCCAGGTGTCATTGATGGCAAAGACCTTGATGTCTTGGAGGATCAGCCGCGTTTCCGTGCGCGGGAAACCACGCATGGGATTGCGTTCCAGAAAGACCGACACGTCCACCCGATCTCCGGGGTTGAGCATCCCGCTACCACCGCTGACCATGTCCACCTTGACCGGGATCACGCGGTAGCCTTCCGGAATACTCTCGGCCGCTGCGCCGAAGGCCCCCAGCTGTTGCTCCAGGATGGGCGAACCAGCGTAGATGCGTGACTTGGGCCGCTTCCCCTCCACGTCCTCCAGACGGCCGATGGCCCCTTCGGGGACCTTGTCTACCGGCCACTCCTCCAGCTTGATCGCCTCGGCCGTAATCACATCCCCGGTGGGGATATCCTCCAGGGCGACAAAGATGGCCCGGGTTTCTGTCAGCTCCGGGGACGCCTTGCCCCGCTTGCCCATCACTTGGGTCACACCGATGGAAGCCACTAAGCCACATCCGAGGGCCAACAGCAAAAGGATCAAAGATTTGGCTCGCATGGGCGCTCCTTTGCAGGGTCGCCGGCCCAACCGCCTATTGGACGGTCTCCCGGCGCATAACGGTGGTAGCAGTCATCTGTCTCCCGGAGAGATACATTGGCGCCGGAAGCCAGCTCACTTCATCAAAACCTATCTCCACCGTAACACTGACAGGTTCGCCATATCCAGCCGAACCGGGAGGATCAGGGTCGACCGTCACGGTCGCCCCACCGATACCGCCGCCGCTGAGGTATTCCTGCACGGCAGCGGTCACGCTGGCCGTGGTGGCTCCGTCCAGGACCGCTCGCCGCGCCCCTTCCCGGGAGGCATTGGTCAGCACCTGCTGGACCATCACCATCCGTCCGAATTCGATCATGCCAAATAGCAAGAGGAACAACAGGGGCGCCACCACGGCGAATTCGACCACTGCCGCGCCCCGTCGGTTTCTTCGGCATAATCGGCAAAGCTTCTCCAGTTTGCGATGGGGCGCCGGGCCAATTGCCCGGCCCGCGGGCCATGAACAGGGCCACAACGACGGGACAATGCGCAAGCTGTACAGTCTGGGTCGGCTCATAGGTACATCCCCCACCAGGCAAAGTAGGCAATGGTGCCAACGGCAATCGGAATCCCGTAGGGTAAAAGTAACATCCGTCCCTTCCTCTCCGCGGCCAGGGCGGCCAACTGGTTCGGGTCCCGGATGATGAATATCTCGGTCAGAATGGCCAGGAACTGGTCTTTGTGGTGGGCCCACGCGCGGCGGTAGAGGACCATGGCCAAAGCGATCAGGCCACCGACGACGGCCGAGACGGCAAAGGCCCAAAAGGTGTGGGTGGCCCAGACCCATGCCCCCACGCCGGCCAGAAGTTTGACGTCCCCCGCGCCCATCCCTCCAATGGCATAGGCAGGCAAGAGGAGGCCGAGCCCCACGGCCGTACCGGCCAGGCTCCAGCCTAGACCGGCCCAGCCGTAGAAGGCGAAGGAGTAGATCCAGCCACTGATGATCATGGGGAAGGTCAACCAGTTGGGCACTTTCAGTTCGTAGCCGTCGATCACCGCAGCCACCACCAACAAAGCGCTGACCAACCAGATGTGCCAGTTCTCTGTGATTCCGGACAACAGCTCATCCATCATTGCTCATTGCTCCGTCGCTCTGTCCGGGCGGGAAACGAACCCGCCCCAGACGGCGGCCCACGCACATCCGCTCACGCCCGGCCGAAGATGAAAACGCTCAACAAACAGGCCACAGCGGTGCAAAAATAGATGAGCAGTTGGGCCGCCGAGTTCATCAACTCCGGCGGGATCAGCGCTGGCATTTTTCCCGCTCCTTCTCCAGTTCACTGAAAACGTACAGCTTATCTGCGCCTACTCAAGTCTATGTCACGAACGTCCGCCCGGTCGTGCTGCGGAGCACACCGCGCGCTGGCCGGACGGGTGGTGCGGCCAGGCCTCGCTGGCACCATCGCTCGGACCGGAAAAACTCCCCTCGCCCACCCCGGCAGATTACCTGGGCGGCGCAGAAGAAGCCCCCGGTGGCTTGTGACCACCGGGGGCTGTTCCGGTCAAGCGGGCGGACCGGACAGGGTCGCTCCGGCCTGAGGCAGCCACCAGGGCGACCGCGGTCGATGCCACTCGGGACCAGCTACGGCAGCTGGTTCGTCACGTTGTTGAACGTGTTGCTGGCCCCGTTACCCAGCTCGGTGATCGCCGTCAGACAGACGATGACGATCAGCGCCAGCATCACCGCGTACTCGACTGCGGTGGGGCCGTCTTCAGACACGAGGAAACGGTGCAACTTCTGAGCGAGCGACTTCATAGGATTCCTCCTACTGATCGGCGGTTCCCGGCCTGGAGGCTGTCTGCAAGAAGGCCAGGATGCGCCGGAGACAACTATCGGGGGTTTTCGGATACCACACCGCCATGGGCGGCGCTGCCTGCCAACGTATCCTGCCAAACCCAAACACCACACACGACGTGCCTCTTCCTCAACAGGACGCGATGCACAGGTGTGTCATCCCTTCGGCAGCCAGGCTGCCGCTCCGAACGGACCGGCCCTTGGCTTTGCGCCCCGGCCTTGCGGCCGGTTTGCCGTTATCGAGGATGTGAGGCTGCAGGCAATGTTCTTGCGGGAGCAAAGCCGGTTGGACAAGGTGAATCCGAGCCGGCGGATAAGGACTCCCGGAGCAACTGAACGCCGAAGTCCAGCCGCGGTAGGCGAGCGTGTATTGTCCGCCTGTCTTCGTAATGAAGCCTAGGTCACGCTGGCTCTCTGTCAAATAGAAAACTTGAGAAAAAGCAGCCTCCTTCGGTGGTCCCGCGCTGGGGCCGGTCCGGATTTTTCGAACTGGCCGGCAATTGAGAACAGCTCTCACGCCACGGGCGCGAGGCGTGCTATATGTTGTTGAGGGGACCGGTACGTGTCCCCACCCGTCGACTCGTTGCCCCGTGTGTGTTTTCCCATGGACGAACGGACCACTGCTCGTCATGAGCAGCCATCTCGCCAAGCCGTCCTCAGCCGCCTGATGGTGGCCGCGGTGATATTGCTGCCGGCTTTCAAATGTCTATTGACGCTGCCGGTCGACGACCCGGACGTCTGGTGGCATTTGAGGGCAGGTCAATGGATCGTCGAGCATCGTGGGCTGCCGACCACGGACAGTTTTTCCGCGGGCGGTTCGGGCAGACCGTGGGTCGCTTACAGCTGGACGGCCGAGCTGTTGCTCTATGGGCTCTACAGCGCGCTGGGGCTGCGAGGGCTGTTGGTCTTCACGGCCGCCGTGTCGTCGGCGTTGGTGGCCAGTTTCCATGGGCTGCTACGCCGAGTCCGTCCCCCAGGATCGCTGGATCTCATCTTGGCCCTGGTGGCCACCCTCGGGCTGTTGCCCGTACTCACTCCCCGCCCGTGGCTGTTCACCATCTGGTTTTTCATCCTCGAACTGGATCTGCTTCTCACGGCAGGCCGAACGGGGGACAGGCGACTGCTGTGGTGGCTGGTCCCCCTGTTTGTGCTTTGGGCGAACGTGCACATCCAGTTCGTCTTGGGGCTCGTCGTGTTGGCCATGGCAGCAATCGAACCGCTCGTGGCACGTCTGCTGCCGGTCCGCCGGATCGATCCAGAATGGAGACCGGTCCCTTTTACGTTCATGCTGGTCCTGGGGGTAGCCTGTGTGGCGGCCACGCTGGTCAACCCGTATCATGGGCGCTTGTATCTGGTGGCGGCCCAATTGATGGGCCAATCGGAACTGTGGAACCTGATCCAGGAGCTGGTCGCCATGCCGTTCCGCTCGCCCTCCAACTGGGTCGTGCTGGCGGCTGCCTTGGCGGCGGCCTTTGCCCTGGGTTGGCGGCGTCGCTTTCGCCCCCTGGTCGTGATGCTCTTTCTGCTCGGGGCCTACTTGAGTTTTCGCTCCCAGCGGGATGTGTGGCTGGTACTATTGGTGAGCCTGGCGATCCTGGCGGACACGGCCGCGGTGATCCGGCCGCGCGCCGTGGCCAGGCGTGTGGGATGGACGGTGCCCGTTGCTGCCGTGCTGGTCGTGGTGCTGGCCGGATCTTTTCTGGCCACTCAGGCACGATTGGAGAAGAAGGTGGAGGAAAAGTTCCCCGTTGGAGCCGTCCGTTTCCTGGCCGCCCACCGTTACCCGGGGCCCTTGTTCAACCGGTTTTCCTGGGGTGGCTACCTGATTTTCTTCCTGCCCGAGTACCCGGTCAGTATCGATGGGCGGACCATGGTCCACGGCCAGAAGCGACTCATCCGCCACTTCCACACCCTGCGAGGCAAACCGGAATGGAAGAAAGACCCCGAGTTGGCCGCCGCACGGCTGGTTGTTGTGCCCAGCCGAGGCCCGCTGGCCGGCCTGCTGCAGCTGGCACCTCGGTTCCGGCCGGTCTACCAAGACCGTGTGGCCACCGTGTTTTGCGCTTCAGACAGGCCCGATAGTTGAAGGAATCACCATGGCTTCCAAAACCGCGATCATCATCGGCGCCGGCCCGGCCGGCCTCACCGCCGCCTACGAACTGCTCCAACGCACCGACATCCGGCCGGTGGTGTTGGAAATGAGTTCCCGCTTGGGCGGTTTGGCCTGCACGGTCAACTACCGAGGCAACCGGATCGACATTGGCGGTCACCGCTTTTTCTCCAAATCGGACCGCGTGCTCCAATGGTGGTTCCGGCATCTGCCCCTGCAGAGGACGGGTGCCTTGCCGCGGCGGGCGAGCGGACCGAGCGGGGAGGAGCTGGAGCCGGTCCACTGGGAAGGACCCGACCCGGAGCAGACCGACCGTGTGATGCTCGTGCGGCATCGCCGTTCGCGCATCTACTACCGGCGCAGGCTTTTCGATTACCCCTTGCGCCTCAGCCTCGATACCTTGACCAGACTGGGCCTGGTCCGGAGCCTGAGGATCGGAGTGAGCTACGCCCGCAGCGCGCTTTGGCCGATCCGGCCGGAGGAGACGCTCGAGCACTTTTTCATCAACCGCTTCGGCCGCGAACTGTATCGGACCTTCTTCCAATCGTACACGGAGAAGGTCTGGGGGCGACCATGCAGCCAGATCAGCGCCGAGTGGGGGGCGCAGCGCGTCAAAGGCCTGTCCGTCGGCAAAGCCCTGTGGCATGCGGCCATGCGTCCCTTCCGGCGCGTGGACGTGGCTCAAAAAAAGACGGAAACATCGCTCATCGAACAGTTCCTCTACCCCAAGTTCGGCCCCGGACAGATGTGGGAGACCGTGGGCGAAACGGTCCGCAGTCGGGGCGGCCAGATCCTGACCGGCCATCGCGTCCATCGCATCGACACGGCCGGCCGCCAGGTGATCGGTGTGGAAGCGATCGACCAGCGGACCGGTCAGCCCCGCCGCTTCGCCGCCGACTACGTCTTCACCACCATGCCCGTCCGCCAGCTGGTGCGGGCCATGGGCGGCGAGGCGCCGGAGGACGTGCGCCAGATCGCCGAAGGGCTTCTCTATCGCGATTTCCTGACCGTGGGCCTCTTGGTGAGCCAACTTGAAATGACCGATCCGGACGGCAGCCCCTTGCGCGACAATTGGATCTACATCCAAGAGCCCGATGTCCAGGTGGGACGGATGCAGATCTTCAACAACTGGAGTCCCTACATGGCGGCCGACCCCTCGACCACCTGGATCGGCCTGGAGTACTTCTGCAACGAACACGACGAGCTGTGGATCAGGACCGATGCGGAGTTGATTCGACTGGCCATCAGCGAGCTGTCCCGTATCGGGCTTCTCCATCCCTCTTCCGTCTTGGACGGCACGGTGATCCGTATGCCCAAGGCCTATCCGGCCTACTTTGGCAGCTACGACCGCTTCGACCAGCTGCGCCAATGGCTGGATGGCTTTGAGAATCTCTTCCCCGTCGGGCGAAACGGCATGCACCGCTACAACAACATGGACCACTCGATGCTCACCGCCATGGTGGCGGTGGACAACATCGTGGCTGGCCGCCGGGACAAGTCGAACCTGTGGGCGGTGAACGCCGAACAGGAGTACCACGAGGAGCAGGCCACCGGCGAGGACCAACCGGACTCGACGCCCCTGTTGGCTGCGGCGCTGCCCTCAGAGACCCGTGCGTCGGCTTCGGCCCCAGTGACGCAATGATCGGGCCGGACGTGGCCGTCGGCCGCAACCAAAAAGGCGGTGGAATGACGAATGCCTAAGGGCGAATGACGAAGGAATGTCGAAATCCGAATGCCCCATTGGCTGCTGCTCGAAGAGCGTCCCCGCGCGCAGACCCGGAGAAGCTGGGCACTCCTCCGGCGCCACAGGGAACCGCCCCCGGGCGGCAAACCTCCAGGCTCAACGCCGATTCTTCCTGAAATCAGTCGCAAGCCGCAGCACGTTCGCCCTTCGGCATTGGGCATTCATTCGGCATTGGGTCTTTCGTCACCGGCTGTTCTTCGGCACTATGCTCGCTCGGCGCGCAGATGTGCAAGTAGAGAACACAACCGTTCCGGCTGTTGTGGTGCGCGCCTCCCGCCTGCAATGCCCAGCAGCCGGGACGGCTCCACCACAATGCTTCGGCCGACTTCTTCCGTCACGCCCCCTAACCGAAGCGATGCCCGGCGAAGGCCTCCGCCGATACGGCGAGCCGCACCAGATCGGCCACCGAAGCGACTCGCAGCTTCTTCATCACACGGGAGCGCCGGTGCTCCACGGCCCGCACGCTGATGCCCAGTTCCGCGGCCATCTGGCGGTTCGATTTGCCATCCAGGATCCGTCGGAGCACTTCCCACTCCCCTTGGCTCAGATGACTCAATCGCCGTTGGACCGTGGCCCTTCGGATCCGCTCTTCTCGTCTCTGCCGGGTGGCGGCTGTGGCCGCCTCGAGTGCCTGGCGCCACATGATCTGGTTCGCGCACGGCAGCCCCAAGAAGTCCACAGCCCCCGCTTTGATGGCCTTGACGACGGTGGCCGCGTCGTACTCGGCGGCCACAACGACCACCCCCAGATCGATCTCGCGGCAGGCCAGCTGATCGAAGAGCCGGCGAACGTCGACGCCAGGGACCCCCAGATCAACCACCAGACAACCCGGTTGGCCAGGTGGAACCGAAGCGAGGAACCGTTCCCAGCTGGAGAACGGCTCGATGGCCAAATGCTGAGTCCCGCTGATAGCCGTAAACTCGCGGCGCAACCTCGGGTCGGCCACAACCAGGAAGACGGTCCCCCGCGACTGCTGGCCCGTAAGGCCTCCCGCGTCGCCCTCCCACGCCAGTTCGGACCTGTCCATGGCTATGTCCT
>DQVB01000446.1 GCA_015661985.1 Planctomycetota bacterium
GGATCTGGGGCTGTATTCGGTCACCTTCAACAACGACGCCGAACTGGACCGGCAGACGCTGGAGGCATACAAGGCGTTCCGCCTGGAGGCGGAAAACAAAGGCTTTCGACATTTCCTGGAGGTGTTCGATCCCAACGCCCCCGGCGACCACCCGCCGGGGGACGTCGCTCGCTTTGTCAACGATCACATCGTCCGGGCACTGGCGGGTGTGACCAGCCGCGGGCGACCCCTGTTCCTGAAGATCCCCTATCACGGCCCGGCGGCCATGGAGGCGCTGACCCGCTACGACCGCTCGCTGATTGTGGGGATCCTGGGCGGCTCCTCCGGTACCACCTACGACGCCTTCCACATGCTCTGGGAGGCGAAGAAATACGGCGCGCGTGTGGCCCTCTACGGCCGGAAGATCAACAACGCCGAACACCAGCTGACCTTCGTCCGCTATCTGCGCTTGGTGGCCGACGACGAGATCGCCCCGGACGAGGCGGTGCGGGCCTACCATGGGGACCTCGAGCGATTGGGCATCCGCCCCTACCGCTCGCTGCAGGATGACTTGAAGCGCACGCCGGCCAGCACCAGCTACGGCCGCTCCCCTGCGGCCGCCGCAGGGACGCGAGCCGTGCCCGCGGCGCCGGAAGAACCGGACTTCAGCAAGATGACCCCGGCCGAAAAAGCACGCTGGAACCTGGAGCGCTGGAAACGCATCCTCGGCTGACCGACGGTCTCCGAGGTTGGCCGAGACGGAGGTCTCCATACCGAAGACGGTTTGGTTTTTCCCCGTGTCGAACCCTTCCCGGGTCCAGTCCGGAAATGCCCAACCGTGCGCGGCGTAAAAGCCTCTCCCCGAACGCCCTGGGCCGACCAGAAGCGAAGGACGCCCGCAGCGCCCAGACCGATCCTCACACCTCTTCCAAAACACGCTCTAAGATTTGGACGCGTACAGCTCGGCATACTCCAACGTCCAGCGGTCGATCAGTTCGGTGAAGGAGGTCAGGTCCAGGTCAGCCAGTTTTTCGAAATGGCGGCGATTGAAGTATTCCTTGTTGCGGATGGTGGCTTTGGCAGCCAGCTCCAGCACGAAATACTGGTTGACCGGCGGAATGGTCATTTCCAGTCGGCTGAAGTAATTGGTGCGCCGTCCCCGCTTCTGCACTTCCACATCGTCGCGGCTGATGGCGGTGCCCCATCCTTGTTCCGAGTGGATGGTTTCCAGGCGGAAGCCGGGGAAGTACTGGGCCAGTTTCTCCAGGCACTGTTGGATGTGTTCGCACAGTTCCAGGCGGCATTGGGTATGGAGCCGGCGGAGTTCTTGTTCGGAGAGGGCTTTTTCGGCCTCCACTCGGGCCCTGGCATCGCTGGCCCGCTTGCCACGCTGGATCGCCTTTTCCAATCGTTGTTCGAAGTCGACCATGGCCGTCTTTTTCACCAGGTTCAGAATCTTGCTTCACAACACGCGTGCGGCGTATCCTTTTCAGGTTGGGGGCGACAGACTGGAAGCCTGCCCCACGTGAGGATTTCCACTACGGCGGGTTGGTTTGCGACGGACCGGTCTCAGGATCGTAGTCGCCGGTTTCAGCCTGCGGCGGCCCGTCGGTCGGTTCGTTTTGTCTGGCTTCTCGGGTTTGCTGTTCCGCTCGATCGGCCACCGGCGGGGCGATCTGTTCCTGGCTTGCTCCGGCACCCGGTGGGGTTTGCTGCGGCGGAGTCTCCTCGGACCGTGGCGCTTGTTCCGGTTGGCCCGTCTCTGCCGGGGTAGGGGGCTGTTCGGGCGCGGCTGGCCGATCCGGCCGCTTGGTCTTCTTCGCCCGGCCCGGCTTCTTGGTGCCGGGTTGGGGTTGGCCGGCGTGGGCCGTTTGTGCTTGTTGGCGGGCCTCCTCTTGTTTGGCGAAGAAAAACTGGGCCAGGTCGCTGAAGCTCCGCATGGGCGCTTTGCCCGTTTTCATATCTTCGGTGATGGGGGCGGCCGGCCTTGGGGGCGGTTTCGGCCGTCCTTCGCGCCGGGCCGATCGCTTGGGCTTGGGTGGCGGGGCCTTGGCCTTCTTGTCGGGCACGGCGCGGCGATGGGCTGGCGCCGCGGCCCTTTTCGGTCGTGGCGGGGGCGATTCCGGTCTGTCGCGGCGGGGGCCTCGCTTGCGAGCCTCTGGCGGGATCATGGTCAAGGACACACGGCGGCGGCTCTTGTCCACGTCCATCACCCAGACCTTGACGATGTCGCCCACGGCCACCACATCGTGAGGATCGCGGACGAACTTGTCCGCCAGTTGGCTGACGTGCACCAATCCGCTGTCGTGCATGCCGATATCCACAAAGGCTCCGAAGTCAACCACATTGAGCACGGTTCCCGAAAGCTCCATGCCCACGGTGAGATCCTCCAGCTTCAACACGTCCTGTTTGAAAACCGGTGGCGGGAGGTCTTCCCGGGGATCGCGTCCCGGGCGGGCGAACTGGGCGAGGATGTCGCGTACCAGATGGGTGCCCACGGCCAGTTGTTCGGCCAGGGCATTGGCGTCGAGGGAACGGATTTGCTGGGCCAGCCGGTTGACGGTTTGTCTGTCGCGCAACTCCTCCGGGGTGTGTCCCAGCTTTTCCAGCAATTGCGCGGCCACCGGATAGCTTTCCGGGTGAATCCACGTGGCGTCAAAGGGGTTGTCGCCCGAGGTGATTTTGAGGAAGCCGGCAGCCTGGACGAAAGTGGCGTTGCCGATGCCGGGCACTTCGCGCAATTGTTGGCGGTTGCGAAACGGACCGTGATCGAGGCGGTATTCGTACAGGCGGCGGGCGGTCAGCTGGTTCAGTCCGGAGACGTAGCGCAACAGCGCCGGGCTGGCCGTATTCACATCCACGCCCACGTAGTTGACGCAGGACTCGACCACCTCGTCCAGCGACGCCCGCAGGTGTTTGGCCTTCACGTCGTGCTGGTAGAGACCCACGCCGATACTGGCCGGGTCGATCTTGACCAGTTCACTGAGCGGGTCTTGGAGGCGCCGTCCGATGGAGATGGCTCCGCGGAGGGTGGCGTCGTATTCGGGGAACTCTTCCCGTCCGATGCGACTGGTCGAATAGACACTGGCGCCCGCCTCGTTGATGATCACATAGCAGACGTCCTGGTCGCGAAGACGGGTGCTCACCAATTCACCGATGAACGACTCCGTTTCCCGGCATCCCGTACCGTTGCCGACGGCGATGACGGTGATCTTCCATTGGTCGACCATCCTGAGGATGAGTTGTTCGGCCGCCCCGCGTCGCCGCTTCTTCCCGACCAGGTAGATGATGCCGTGATCCAGTACGTTTCCGAACTGGTCCAGAGCCACCAGCTTGCAGCCGTTCTGCAGGCCGGGGTCGATGGCCAAGACGCGGTGGTTGCGGACCGGGGGCTGGAGCAGCAGCGCGCGCAGGTTGCGGGCGAACACGCTCACGGCGTGGTTTTCGGCCCGTTCGGTCAATTCCCGGCGAGCCTCCCGTTCCAGGGCGGGCAGGATGAGGCGGGTGGTCGCATCCCGGGCACAGCCGCGGAGGAAATCGGCGTGGGGATGCTCCGCCGGGACACACATCTCGTCCACCACACGGTGAACCGCCTCCATATCGCATTCGATTCTGACCCGCAGCACCTTGAGCCGTTCGCCCCGGTTGAGGGCCAATACGCGATGGGGGGGGATCTTGCGGATCTCCTCGCTGTAATCGAAATAGTCCCGGAAGGCCTTTTGCTTTTTCTCTTCCGCCTTCTTTCTCTTCTGTTCCTTCTTGCGAGCCTTCTTGTCCGACTTCGTCTGTGCGGTGGCCCTGGATGGCGCAGGCGCCGTGACTTCAGCCGCGGCCGGCGGCCCAGGTGACGCTGCGCGACA
>DQVB01000195.1 GCA_015661985.1 Planctomycetota bacterium
ATCTACAGGTGTCACCACATGCCCCCTCGAACGATGTTCTACTTGTCCTCCTTTACCTTTGTTGGGGCGGTCTATGCCTCACACCAATGTAGCTTTTTCCCCTTTGCCGCGCTCAGGCAGCGTCGTTTGGGTGGCCCAGCCGGGCTCGACGGATGCCCTGGCCACCGGCAGGCTGCGCCGGGGGCGTCGGGCCCTTGGTGGGGTCGCTTTGGGGGGCCGGGGCACGGGACTGCCCTGGGGGCCGAGCCGTTTGGCCGCCTGAGCGATGTCCGGCGAGGCGGCATGGTTCAAAGGCGGGTGACAGGCTGGGAGTCAAGCAGGTTGTCGCTCTGTTTGGAGTCCCGCCTCTAGGCGGAATGGTGGTGCCAGCAAACGGGAGAGGATCATTCCGCCGAAAGGAGGCGGTACGAACGAACCGCTTGCGGCGGCTGTCACCCGGAAAGGGGCCGAAACGAATCGAGCCGGCAAGGGGGCTGTGAAGTGGTGGTTGCCCGGCCTGGGCGGCCATGTTAAGACTGGTCCCGGCTGGCGTTGGGTTGGCCGTCTGCGGCGGGTTCTGGTCGTGGCGGGGGATGTGGTTGAGCGAGGTGGGACGGTGGTGGTTTCCACAGGGGACGCGGGAAATCGACGGCTCATTGCGAGGCTGATCACCTTGGCAGCCTTGGTGGTTTTGTTCCTGGCCGCCTATGGGGCCGCGGGGCTCCGGGGGGGCGGGTGGTACAGCGTGGTACCGCCGGTGGTGGCGGTGGCCACGGCGTTGGCCACGGGCCGGTTGTTTTTGAGTCTCATCGTGGCTGTGGTGGCCGGAGGCCTACTGAGTGCCGCCGTTTGGCCCTGGTGGAGGCCTTCGGCGGTGCTGGGCGGTTTGGCCGAGGCGGTTCGGTTTGTGGTGGGCACGGTGTATGGCTACGCCCCCCCCACGGGTTTCGACGTGGGCAACGTGCTCATCCTCTTGTTCGTCGTTTTCATTATGGCCATGATATCGGTGATCCTGGCGGGCGGTGGTTTGCAGGGGTTGGCCAATTGGCTGATGCGTTACGCCCGCACGGCTCGTTCCACCCGGCTGGTGACGTTCGCCACGGGGTTGGCGATCTTTATTGACGATTACGCCAATACGATGATCGTCGGGGCAACGATGCGGCCCGTGACGGATCGACAGCGGATCAGCCGCGAGAAGTTGGCCTTTCTGGTGGACGCCACAGCGGCACCGGTGGCTGGTTTGGCCTTTATCAGTACCTGGATCGGTTATGAAGTGGGGCTGCTTTCCGACGTGGCCGGTCCGCTGGGTATCGCCAAAGACGGTTACGCCATCTTCTTCGACGCCTTCCTGTTCCGCTTCTATTGTCTGGGCATGATTGCCTTTGTGTTTTTCAATTCAGCCAGCGGTGTGGATTTTGGGCCCATGGCGCGGGCGGAGCGGCGGGCGGCGCGGGAGGGCAAGCTGCTGGACGACGGGGCCATGCCCATGACGTCGCGCTCCTTTGCCGCAGCCGAACCACATCCGTCGGCTCGGGTTCGGGCCCGTGTCGCCCTGGTGCCGATGCTTGTGGTGTTTGTCGTCTTCCTGGCTGGCCTGTGGTGCGGCAGCGGACTTGAGCGGCTCCGTTCGGACCCGTTGGCCTTGTTGGGTCCGTCCGCGTGGCGGGAGGCCTTAGCCGGGGCGGACAGCACGGTGCTCTTGGCGCGCGCCTCGGCCGCCGGTCTGGCCGTTTCCATCGTTCTGGTTCTGTGCGTCTCACGGATCCCGGCCATGGCCGTCGTGCGGGCCACCTTGGCCGGAGTGCGGAACAGCCTGTTGCCGGTCACTGTGCTCATTTTGGCTTGGTCGCTCAAACGGGCCTGCGACGCCTTGCACACGGGCGATTATTTGGCCGGCACGCTGGGCGAGACGCTTACTCCGGCTCTGCTTCCGGCCCTGGTGTTTGTCGTGGCGGCGGCCACTTCTTTTGCCACGGGGACCAGTTACGGGACGATGGCCATCCTCATTCCCACGGCCGTGCCCGTGGCTTTCCGACTCGATGGCGGCGCCTACGGGCTGGTGACCGTGATCACCATAGCGGCGGTTTTGGACGGGGCGATTTTCGGCGATCACTGTTCGCCCATTTCGGACACGACGATCATGAGTTCGGTCGGTTCCAGCTGCGACCATTTGGCCCACGTGCGCACGCAGCTGCCGTACAGTTTGGCGGTGGCCGCCGTCGCCTTGTTGGCCGGCTACTTGCCGGCCGTGGCGGGGTTGCCTCGCTGGGCTGGGATCCCCTTGGTCGCCACGATCATGGGGGGCATTTTCCTGGCCCTGGCATCACGCCGCCGTGCGGCCGAGCCGCCGCCCTTGGAATACCCGCTGCAGCATGGCCCCGATGCGTCGAGTGGCGGTGAATCGGCCGACCCAACCGCGACGGGGCCGGCGGGACGCGTCACAACTGAAGGTGCGCTTCGACGCGACAACGGCACCGACCAAAGACGATAGAACTATGACACGCCAATGGACATCTGGTGACAGGAGAGCGGCCGGCCGCATGTCCCCGCATCGGAAAAACGACTGCCACTATGGCTTGGATGTTGGATGGCTGAATCATGGTCGCACAGGAAGGATCGGCAGCTGGATGCGGTCGTCGTGGCCACGCCACCCCATACGCACGGCGTGATCGGCGCCTGGGCGATGAAGCGGGGCAAGGACGTCTATGTCGAGAATCGGAGGTGGTGGCTCGCACTCGATCAACGTGGCCTTCAAAGCGCTGAACTTGAGGGCCTTGTGGGACGGCGATCCGGCGCGGAGGACGATCCGCGTGGAGACGGAGGTCTCCCAGCGCTGGCCGGACAACTACCCGCGCTGGCAGATCGTTCACTTCGGCGTGCCAGCCCGTGGCTCGCTGCCGTCTGCGCACATCTATTGGTACCACGGGTCGCTCGACGCACTGAAGCGCCAGGGCATCTGGCAGCGGCTGGAGAAAACCGCCGGTCGTCCGCCGATCTCGCAGCGCAGTCGGGCACCCCGTTCCGGCTCATTGCTGGTGGGGAGCAAAGGCCTGGTGCATACCAATGCGTACAACTCGGTTTGCGCTCTGTTGCCCGAGGGCGACTTTTCCAACCAGGTGGGACATCGCAGAAGTTGCCCCGCTCGGGCAGCCACGAGCGGGGGTGGGTCCAGGCATGCAAGGGCGACCCAAAGCCGATGTCCAACTTCGATCATGCCGGGCCCGTAATGGAGCTGAGCGCCCGCGGGCACTGGTAGCCGCCGGCATGGCATGTTCGAAGACGGTTACTCCTTCAGCACCATGTCGATGCACATCACCGCCGCCAGGATGAGCTTCCGGACCGGGTGGTCGGCGGGGACGGTATCGGAGATCTCCAGGATATAATTGTCCGCCGAGGTAAACAGTTCCTTGCCCAACCCCGCCCACTTCTTGGTCACCCGGGCAAACTCCTGGTCGCCCGAAACGAAGCGGAAATCCCAGCTGGTCCATTTCCCCTTGAGCGTACACACGGGCTGGTCGTCCGGGTCCAGCACATCGAACTTTCCCCCGATGGAGAAGAACTTCTGCTTGAAGCCGCCCAGGACCGTGCCGGCCCCGTCCAGGACCTGGACCTTGGACAGGAAGATGGAAACCCCCCGCTTCACCCGCACCAGCACCGTTCCATCGGGGGCACGGATCTCGATGTCGAAGGGGGTCATCCGCTTCCAGTCGGTGAAGCGAAGCAACTTGGTCAACAGCCCCAGTCTTTCCTCCCGGCACTCCATGAGCTGTTGGCCCGTCTCCGGGTCGTAAATGTCGTAGTTGTTGGCCGCCTTGAACAGCCCCACATGTTCCTTGACCAGAAACAGATTCCTGTTCAGCACCTCAGACATGGGACGAACCTCCTGAAAACGGGCTGGAAAAGCAGGTCGCGATCACCGTCGAGGGTACCACCGGACCGGATCGGCGTAAAGGACGGGCTGGCACAATGGGTCCTCTGCAGGTTGCGGCGAGGGCGCGGAGAGGCCAGAATGGCCATTCGATCCGGGATGTGAGTGAACGAGGAAGGGTGATGATGCAATCCCCGAAATGGTTCCTGCCATGCGTCGTCGTTCTGGCGGCCGCGTGGGCGACGGCTGGCCCCTCCGGAGCGGCCGAGCCCGCGGCGAAGCCGAACGTGCTGTTCTTGATCTGCGACGATCTGAATTGCGACCTGAGCTGTTACGGTGACCCCGTGGTCGAGTCGCCGAACATCGACCGACTCGCCCGCCGCGGCCTGCGGTTCTCCCGGGCCTACTGCCAGTATCCGTTGTGCGGCCCCAGCCGGGCCTCCTTCATGACGGGGCTTTATCCCGACCAGACCCTGATCCACCGGAATGCCATCCGGGTCCGCCAGCGCCTGCCGGACGTGGTGACCATGCCGCAGTGGTTCCAGCGGTACGGGTACACCACGGCCCGGGTGGGCAAGATCTACCACTACAACGTGCCCGCGGACATCGGCACGGACGGACACGACGATCCGCCGTCGTGGAATTACCGGTTCAACCCGCGAGGCCGAGACAAAGACGATGAACCGGACATCTTCAGCCTCATTCCGGGCAAGTTCGGCGGCACCCTCAGCTGGCTGGCCGCCGAGGGGACGGACGCCGAGCAAACCGATGGAATCGGGGCCACAGAAGCCATCCGCCTGCTGGAATCCTATGCCCGCAACCGCACCCGCTTCTTCCTGGCCGTCGCGTTCTACAGGCCTCATACGCCCTACGTTGCCCCGAAACGCTATTTCCGCCTGTATCCACCGGAGAGCATGGAAGTGCCCACCGTTCCGCAGGGGTACCTCGATACGCTTCCGCTGCCGGCCCGCCGGTCGCTGACGCGGAAGAAGGAACAGCTAAACCTGCCGAAGCCACTGGCCCAGCAGGCCATCCAGGCGTATCACGCGGCAACCACTTTCGCCGACGCCCAGATAGGGCGCGTGCTGGACGCCCTGGATCGACTAGGACTTGCCGGCAACACGATCGTCCTGCTCACCTCCGATCACGGCTACCACATGGGGGAACATGGCCACTGGCAAAAGACCACTCTTTTTGAGAACGCCACCCGGGTGCCGTTGATCCTTTCGGTCCCGGGGATGAAGACCGCCGGGCGGATGAGTTCGTCGCTGGTGGAAATGGCCGACTTCTACCCGACCTTGGCCGAACTGTGCGGCCTGCCCCTGCCGGAGCATCTCTCGGGCGTCAGCCTGAGGCCGGTGATCCAGGACCCCCAGGCTGCGGCTCGATCCAGCGCGCTGACCCAATACGCCACCGGATACAGCGTGCGAACCCCGCGGTATCGCTACACCGAATGGGGACCCGACGGCCGGGACGGGGCGGAACTGTATGATCACCAGTCGGACCCCGAGGAACTGGTGAATCTGGCCACACGTCCCGAGTACGCACCTCAGCGAGCGGAACTGGTGCAGCTGCTCCACCGGAGGATAGCGGAAGCCAACCGGAAACCGCCCAACGTAACGCAAATCCCCGCCGCTCCGAAAAGCCCAAAGAAGAGGGCGCCGTAGCACCCGGCCCAGCCCAAAGAGCGACCGCACCGCCTCCACCCGTCAGTTGGCACCTGCGCCGTGTCCCGGTTCGACAGAGCCGAATCCGCTGGAACCGCCGCTGGTCGGGTGCGGGTGGTGACGAGCATCAGATTGGGGACCGGGGCACGCACGAGAAAGGTCCGTCCCGGATATCGAAAAAAGACCCCGGGAAGCTGGGGCCACAGCCCTCTCCTGCGTTGGCAGCTGCCATCTGCCGCCAGTCTTCTCACTGTGCGCCATGCAGCCGCCGGCGCTGCCCGCACTATGGCTTCTTGCCTGGCAACTGTTTGGCGACCGGCGGATTGCCAACGGGACGTTGCTCTTCGCGGTTGGCCTGCCCACGTTCACTGCGGCCATCCGGAAATGACGGTCTCTTTGACCGACGGTACCCCAGGGCGTCTAGCCCGCACTATTCATAACCTCGTAGGCTGCAGCGAGCAACCACAGCCTCTGCCGGAACTTCGGTCGCTCGGCCAACGAGCGAACTGAAGCACAGCGGATGCCACGGCGAATCGCGTCTGCGCTGTTCCGGCAACACTTTGCGCGACCTTGCTCCGGCCTACGTGAATAATCCGGGCTGGCCGCGGGTCATATGAACTTCGTCACGCCGGGAACGGCCAATGGGTAATTGCCGTTTTCATCGGGCAGGATGGGAGGGTCGGCATCCCAGGCATAGCGCTCTGGGGAAAGGTCTTCCTGGGAGCCCATCGCCTGGTCCCAACGGATCGTCTGGCCCGTGTAGGTGGCCATGCGCCCCATGATGGCCCACATGGTGCTGTAGGCCATGTAGTGGCCGTTGTTGATGGGCCGGCCGGTGCGGATCGAGTTGAACAGGGCTTCGTGTTCGACGACGTATTTGTTCGGGTTGGGGCCTTCGTACTGCCACTCGGTCTGGCCTTCGATGCGGTGCTTCATCACGTCGCAGCGGCCCTTGGTCCCCAGGATGTAATCGGAGATGTCGTTCGAACAACCGGCTTGGCGCCGGCAATGCGAGTAGACGCGGATGCCATTGGCGAACTCATAGGTTACGCAATGATGATCGAAGATGTTGCCGATGGCCGGCGGCATGCGGACTTGGCGGCCGCCGGAGCCCCAAGCCTTCTCGGGCGGCTGGTCGTGAAGGGCCCAGGCCGCCTTGTCCAGGCTGTGCACGTGTTGCTCGACGTTATGGTCGCCGGACAGCCAGGTGAAGGGATACCAGTTGCGCATCTGGTATTCCATTTCTGTCCAACCCGGCCGCCGCGGCTTGTTGCGGAACCATGGCGGCCCGCAGTTGTAGGTGGTCTGGATGGCCACGATATCGCCAATGGCCCCGTCGTGGACGCGTTTCATCGTTTCCTGTTTGGCCCGCTCGTACCGGTACATCAAACCGGAAACGATCGATAGGCCTTTCCTCTTGGCCTCTTCGCTGGCGGCCAGCACGGTGCGGATGCCGGGCGCGTCCACCGCAACCGGTTTCTCGGCGAACACGTGTTTGCCCGCCTCGACACAGGCCTTCAGATGGGCGGGGCGGAAATGGGGCGGTGCGGCCAGCAGTACCACATCCACGCCGGAATCAATGAGTTTCTGGTAGGCGTCGAACCCGGCGAATCGATGGTCCCGGTCCACCATCACGCGGTCGGCCACTTGGCTTTTCTCGAGGATCTCGACACATCGTTCGACGTAATCGGCGAAGGCGTCGGCCAGGGCCACCAGGCGGGCGTTCGGGTCGGCCATCAGCG
>DQVB01000213.1 GCA_015661985.1 Planctomycetota bacterium
CAGTGGGTCGGTCGGCCCGGCCCGCGCGCCCAGGCCGACCGCAACGGCCGCAAACCGGGACCGCTGGCCACAGGCGGTCGGCTGTTCGTTCAAGGGTTGAACAGGATCATCGCCCTCAATGCCTACAATGGCACGATCCTGTGGTCGCTGGAAATCCCGCATTTCGAACGGTTCAACGTGCCGCGCGATTCGAGCAACTGGTGCGCGGACGAGCGCTTCGTGTTCGCGGCGATCGGCGGCAAGTGCTGGCGGATCGACGCCCGGGACGGGAAGCTTTCCAAGGTGTACGACGTGGTGCCGGGTGAGCGCAAGGGGTGGTCGTGGGATTGGGGGTACGTGGCCCGCCCGTCTGACGGCCTTTTGCTGGGAAGCGCGGTGCGAGCGGGCACGTCGTGGAAGATCTTCCGGGGCAAAACGGGCTGGTACGACGCGCGGCGCGGGCCGGTCACCTACAAAATATGCAGTGACAACTTGTTCGCGTTAGATGTGGAGACGGGCCAGCGGCGATGGGTGTATTCGAGTGGTGTGATCCTGAATTCGACGATCGCGGCCAGCGGCGATCGGGGCTACTTCGTCGAGTGTTGCAACCGGAAGGTCGTCGGCGGTGAGTCCCGTCGGATCGGCGCGGCCGAGCTATGGCAGGATCAGTTCCTGGTGGCGGTGGACCTGGCCACCGGCCGTCGCGTCTGGCAGCGGCCCCTCGACACGGCCGACGGCACGGTGGTTTTCGATTTGGCGTGTGGGGAAGGCAAGCTGGTTTTGGTTTCGTCGGTGGACGCCGAGGCTCGCTATCATGTCTACGCCTGGGACGCGGCGACCGGCCAGAGGGCCTGGGAGGTCGACTTTTCCTGGCCAAAGGACGACGAGGGCAAGCCCATCGACAACCACGGACGCCACATGGCGCGGCCGGCCATCGTGGCCGGACGAGTGTTTGTCCGCCCGGCGGTGATCGATTTGGCGACCGGCCGACTGACGAAGACAAACATGCCCTTGGGCGGCTGCGGCACCTATGCGTTGACCAGCCGCGTGTCGATTTACCGAAACGGGTACGTGACGATTTGGGATTTCGAGAAAGACCGATCCACCCAGTGGTCGCGGCTCCGGCCCGGCTGCTGGCTGAGCACCGTTCCGGCCTGTGGCATGGTACTTTCACCCGAAGCCGGCGGCGGCTGCAGCTGCGGCTCGTGGCTGGAAACCTCCCTGGGCTTCATCCCCCGGAGTCGACTTGTTCGATAGGCCGCTCCGCGCCCTGTACCTCGCGGAGCCCATCGTTCGGCGCGAGTCAGTCATCAAAGCCGTGTCGCGAGCCGACTGAGTCGGTAAGGGATCGTATCACTAAAGGGCCGGACGCCATTCGGAAACAACCCCGGCAAAGAAACAGGTACCGCCAATGTCGAACCTCAGCAGTTCCGGTATCGGCCCTTCCCGCCCTCGACTCTGAACGCTCGACTCTGTTCCGGTACCGGCCAAAACGAGCATGCCCGTCGGCCTGCTGGGGAGGGGTCAGCGGACAGGGGCCTCCGCCGCGCAAATGACGGGGGGAAAAGAATAGGGGCTCGCGAAATCCTGACACTGGCATTGCCCCCCTCCCTCACCCTCGCCCGTCGAGGGCGAGGGATCGAAAGGGACCGGATTGCCCGCTGGCCGACGCTGGCGCTGGCGATGATCATCGCCGGCTGGACCTCGTGTTGGGCGAGCTTGAGGCTGGGGCGCGCCAGCGAGCGACTGCGGCCGAATGTGGTCTTCATCATTATCATTGCCGACGACCAGTCCTATCGGGATTTTGGGTTTATGGGCAACCGGCTCGTCCAGACGTCGAACCTGGATCGCCTGGCGCGCCGGTCGGTGCGGTTTCCCAGCGGTTATGGGCCGACGAGCGTCTGCCGGGCGTCGCTGGCGACGCTGCTGACCGGACTGTACCCCCATCAGCATGGCATCCATTTCAACCACCCGCCGCCCGGGCTGAGCGAATTGAGGAAGCTTGCGGCGGCCCACTACCGCCAGGCTCGGGCAGAGGCCGAACAGCTGATCCGCCGCGTGCAGACGTTACCCCGCATCTTGGCCCGGCACGGATATGTTTGCTTGCAAACGGGCAAGCATTGGGAAGGCCACTATCGTACAGCCGGATTCACCCACGGTATGACGCTCGGCCGGCCAGCCGCTGTGCGCGACATGCTGCACGGCACGCGACAGCAGGACAACGGCGAATGGGTCGCTCATGGCAACGGCGACGCCGGGCTGGCGATCGGACGGGAAACCATGCAGCCGATTTCCCATTTTCTGGCCGAATACGCTCACCCGCGGCCGTTCTTCCTTTGGTACGCACCGTTCCTGCCGCACGCTCCATTCGATGCCCCGGAGAGGTTCTACCGAACGTACGCCGGCCGGCCCGTGACGGGCCTTTCGGCCGACGACTGCCACCCGTTCACCGGCGACAGCGTCGCACCCACCGTGTCGTGGGACGGAGCAAGCGACGTGTCACGACTGGCCGGCAAGCCGGTGCGCCTGCGCTTCCTGCTCAAAGATGCGGATGTGTTTTCGTTTCGGTTCCGCTAACGGGAGTTTGGCCGTGTTGCGAAACGTCGCTGGCATTATGGGGCTCATCGCGCTGGTGGCTGTCGGCCGGGGGCAGGAGCGAGCCGGTGTGCCGAAAGCGGACAAGCCGGTTTTCCTTTGCGACGAGGCCATGATCGAGAGCGTGTCGGCCGGGGTTCAATTCCGCACGATGCCCGCTCGGCGGGGCCCTCGAGGCAAATCGCCCGCGCCGGCGGCCGACTTTCCAACGATCCTTGACGACGGGCCAAGATCGTGGCGATTCTACGGGCATGCCGAAAACGGCCTCGTGGACGCTGAGAGCAACTACGGCATCGCATGGACCCACCTTTCCGGCAAGCTGACGGCGCCGCCCGTGGCGCGTAACGGATTCACGCCTTTCATTGATAGTCGCCGCGACGTGCCCAACGGCGGACCAACATCAGCCGCACGTTCGCTTACACGGCGTTTTACCCGACGACCGGCCGTATGCCACCTCGGGCTGACTGCAAACGCTCTTCGGTCGTTTCAAGGAGCTGGAGCGTCCGCACGGCAAAGAAGGCTCCACGCGTTGGATTTCGGCCTCGCCGACACTGTGCTTATCGACGAGCGGCGAGGTGGTTCGGGCGGCCTTCAGCAGGTTGCAGTCGTCCGGACTTGGGCGATGGCTCGCCGAGCATCCGGGCAGGGGCCTGACGGGGCGCCGCAACGCCCCGTGCCGCGAATACCGCGAGAAACCCGACGCGCTTCGCATGAAGCGCAATCAGGCAAGCCGCCAGACTCCCTGACGCGGGCCCCGGCCCACGTTTCTGACCTCAAATCACGTAGAGTGGCCCTGGGGGCGAGCTGAACGGCCGGCGATGGCCTCACCTCAACCGGAGGCGGATGTAGTGCGGATGATCTCGTCCCCGCCGGCCGAGGGGCCGTCAGGCGGGTTTCGTGTCCACAGGACCGCCGTCCGCCGGGGGCGGCAGCTCCTTCTGGAAGCGGCGCTCCGCCTTCAGTCGGGCGAACATTTCGTAGAGGATGGGAAGCACGATCTGCTCGAAGAATATGGCCACAGCGAACCCGCCCACGTAGACCATGGCCAGCGGGCGGTGGATCTCCGAGCCGGCGGCGGTTCCCAGGGCCAGGGGCAGGACGCCCAGGATGAGGATCAATTCCGTCATCAGGATGGGTCGAAAGCGGGCCACGGCCCCCTGGATGACCGCTTCGTGCAGCTCACGCCCTGAGCGGCGCAGATCGTTGATCTTCCCTACCAGGATGACACCGTTCTGCAAAGCGATACCGAACAGGGCGATGAAGCCGATCACCGAGGAAACGTTGATCGTCTGGCCGGCCAGCATCAGGGCAATCACGCCTCCGGCCACGGTCATGGGCACATTGAGCAACAGCAGCAGGCATTGGCGGAGCGAGCCGAGCGAGGCGAAGAGCATCACCAGCACGCCGAGGGCCACCACGAGCATCATCCACCGCAGTTGCCGCATCGTCCTCTGCTGACTCTCAAATTGGCCACCGAAGGTGACGAAATAGCCCGGCGGCAGTGCCACTTGGCGGTGAACGGCTTGGCGCGCCTCCTCGACGAAGCTGCCGATGTCCCGCCCCACTACGTTGCAGAGGATGATTTTCCGCCGCATGAGGTTTTCCCGGAAGATCGTCTGGGGACCCTCGCTCCGCTGGATCCGGGCGATCTGGGACAAGGGCACCCGCGCCCCGCCGGGTGTATCGACCAAAAGGTTCTTGATCGCCTCCGGGTCCTGGCGGTACTGGGGCGGCAGCCGCACCAAAACGGACGTCAGTCGCTCGCCTTCCCAGACGTCGGTGGCCTCCACGCCGTTCAGGGCCGTCTCCACCACGTCGGCCACCTCGTCCACCTTGATCCCGTAGTGGGCCAGGGCTTCCCGGTCCAGCTCGACCAGCAGCATGGGGATTCCCGTAGTCTGTTCGATTTGCAGGTCGGCGACGCCGCGAATATGGCTCATCACATCATGGATCTGCCGGATTGTCTCGTTGAGCACTTCCAGGTCGGGCCCGAAGAGCTTGACGGAAATCTGCCCCTCGGCGCCGGTCAGCATTTCCGCCAACTTGTTGGCGATGGGCTGTTCGAAGATGTAAACGATCCCCGGGACCTTGTCCAATTCTTTGCGCATGGCCTGGGTCAGTTCCACAAAGCCCCGCTGGCGCTCGCCGCGCGGCTTGAGCCGGATGAGGTAATGGCTGTGGTTGACCGGGTGGACGTGTTCGGAAGCTTCAGCCATCCCCGTGGTCCGGCAGACGGACGCCACTTCGGGAAAGGAGAGGAAGATCTCCTCGATCTTCTTGCCGATACGGGCCGATTCTCTCAGGGAGGTTTCCGGGAGCATGACCGTGGAGGCCACGATGGAGCCCTCATCCAGGAAAGGCACGAATTCGCTCCCTAGCCGGCTGTAGCACACGCCCCCGGCTGCCACCACCGTCACGGCCACCAGCAGCACGGGCCATTTCCAGCGGAACGAGAGGCGCAGCGCGACTTCGTAAAGGCGAGTGAGCCAAGCCACCAACCGATTCCCCCTCGGCGCCGCACCCCGACCCGTGCGCGCCAACGACATGAGTACGGGGTTCACCGTGATGTTGGTGACCATCGAACCGAGCAGGGCCGCAGCCAGGGCGAAGGCCGTAGGGCGGAACATGCGCCCGCCCACGCCCTCCAGGGCCAACAAGGGAAGAAAGACCACGACGATGATCACATTGGCCGAGAAAAGGTAAGGCCCGATCTCGCGGGCCCCCACGCGCGCGGCTTCCAGCCACGGGCGCCGGGCCTCCTGTGAAACCTTGCAGATGTTCTCCACCATGATCACCGAACCGGCGGCCATCTTGCCGATCCCGATGGCCAACCCGCCCAAGGCCATCACGGTCAAGCTCACGCCGCCCAGGTGCATGAGCACGAGGGCAAACAGTACCGAAATGGGAATCGTCAGCGAAGCGATGAGCGAAGCGCGCAAGTTCCCCAGGAACAAAAGGATCACCAACATCACCAGGAGGCCGCCTTCCAGCATGGAGGTTTCTACGTGCTGGAGGGTGCTGGAGATCAGTTCCGACTGGTCGTAGTAGGGGACCAGGCGGACCGCGCTGGGCAGGTCCCGCTTCACATCCTCGAGGAACCGCTTGACGTTTTCGATGGTCTTCAGCGTATTGCCGCCGTACTGCTTCTGGACCAACACCGATACGGCAGGCTGGCCGTTGAACCCCGCGTCGCCTCGGCGGAACTTGCCACCCACTTTCACCTCGGCCACATCCTTGACGAACACGGGCACGCCGTTGCGCGAAGTGATCACCGTGCTGCAGATGTGCTCGATCGACTCGATCCTCCCCAACCCCTTGATCAATACTTCCTGATTCTTGCCCGTGATGATGCCGCCGGAGAAGTTGCGGTTGCTCTTTTCGATCGCGTCCTTCACCTCGGCGATCGTGATGCCGTAATGGTGGAGCATCTCGGGCTTGAGCAACACCTGGTACTGCCGCACGAAGCCGCCCAGGTTGATGACGAAGGAGACCCCCTCGACGCCCAGCAGCCGGTAGCGGATCGTCCAATCGGCGACGCTCCTCAGCTCCATGGGGTCCATGCCGTCGCCGACCACGGCGAACTCGAAGATTTCGCCCATCCGCGAGGAAACGGGGCCCAGGGCGGGCGTCGACGCCCCGACGGGCAGCTGGCCGGCAACGATCTCCAGTTTGCCGGCCACGATCTGGCGGGCCAGATAGATATCCGTCCCCCAGTCGAACTCCACCGTGACCACCGATTCCCCCGTGGTCGACTCGGAGCGCACCCGGGTCACGTGGGGGCTGCCGTTCATCAGGCTTTCCAGGGGGAAGGTGATCAGGCGCTCCACGTCTTCGGCGGCCATTCCCGGACAACTGATGATGATGTTCACCAGCGGCGCATTCAGATCGGGATAGATGTCCTTGGGCAATTGCTCGTAGGCCACCAGACCGAGCACGCAAACCAGCGCGGTGAGCAACAGCACGAGAAGCCGATGGCGCAAGGCCAATTCAATGACCGCCCGGATCACTTCGTGTCCTCCTGTTACGCCCTAACGCGGCTTGGCGGCCGCAGCCAAGAAGGCATCGCCGGGAATGACGAATGCCCAATGACGAATGACCAAGGAATGCCGAAGTCCGAATGTCGCGATATCCTGCCCGAAGCGAATGTTCTCCGCGGGGCTTTGCAAGCACAGCTCCTTGGCCCGGTATCGCAGGCGGCCGCCCCCAGAGAAAACTCCTGCCTCTCGACGCTTTCCGGTGACCCTTCCTCAGATCGACGCGGTCCCATAACGCTTTTGTGCCCCGTCGTTCGGCATTCTTTCGTCATTGGGTATTTCGTCATTCGGCATTCCACTCAATGTACATGGCCTGCATGGAGCACCTGCTCTTGGAGCTTGGACTTCAATTCATGGTTCCCCTCGACCACAAGCGTCTCGCCCTGTTTCAGTCCCGCCAGGATTTGGATCCATCCTCCATGGGCGTGGCCCGTTTCCACCCGGCGGCGCACGAACCGTTCTCCCTGGGCGACGAAGACGATCTTCTCCTGGCCATCGTCCAACACGGCGTTTGCCGGGACAGCCAGGTGCTGGCTCGTCTGGGCAAGCAGAATACTGACGTCGGCGAACATCCCTGGCTTCAGCTCGCCGTCCTCATTGTTCACCTCGGCGCGCACCGTGATGGTACGCGTCTGCTCGTCGACCACGTCCTCGATGTAGCTCACCTTGCCGTGGAACAGCTTGCCGGGATAGGCGGGCACGGCGATCTCCACGTCCTGCCCCAGCTGGACCGCGGCGATATCCTTTTCGTAAATCTCGGCGTCGGCCCAGAGCAGCCGGGGATCGACGATCCTCATGATTTCAGTCGACGCATCGACCATCTCCCCGAGGACGCAATTGATGGCCACCACTTTGCCGGCGATGGGAGCATCCAGGTCGATGGTGGGGCTCACCTCGTGGGTGGTGGCGATCTTTTGGACCTCATCTTCGGTGAAGCCGAGCACATGGAGCCTCTTCTCCGCCGCTTCGGCCGTCGCCTCGGCCACCTTGTATTCCGCCTCGGCGGCCAGCAGATTCTTCTTCACCCCGATACCGTCTTCCATCAGTTGCCGTTCGCGCTCCAGGTTGGCCGCGGCCAGCTGGCGGTTGGCGATGGCCTTGTAGAATTCCGATTTCGCTTCGCCCACGTCGGCGCTTTCCAGGATCAGCAGCGGCTGGCGTTTCTCCACCCAGTCACCTTGCTTGACGTGAATGTGGGCAATCCGCCCTGAGAAGGCGTAGCTGACGATGGCCGTGCGCGGCTGGGGTGCTCGCAGCCGGCCCATGGCCTTCAACACAGAAGGGCATTCGTGCCGCTCGGCCTTCGCCAGCTTGATCCCCACCAACTCGGCGCTGGCCGCCGCCAGCCGGACCTCCCCGGCCGACGGGGATCCAGCCGATGTGTCCGGGTGTGGCGCTGGCTCGGGTGCCGCATCCGGCGAACACCGCAGCCCGGCCAATGCCAGAAGACCGATCAAGACCAAGGCATGGTTGATCATCGTACACCTCTACATTACATCCGCTGAAATGGTTCGCAGAACACGCGCAGAAACGGACAGCCCAGACCAGGGGCGGAAGGCCGGTTCGAGCCACCTGCAGAGCCAGCTGCGTTCGCCGGCGTCCCGCCTTGCCGAGCGCCGCGCGCCGGCGCGCG
>DQVB01000201.1 GCA_015661985.1 Planctomycetota bacterium
GAGGTGGACGGCCATCTGGTCGCCGTCGAAGTCGGCATTGAAGCCTTTGCAGACCAGGGGATGGAGTTTGATGGCGTTGCCTTCCACCAGGACCGGCTCGAAGGCTTGGATCCCCATCCGGTGCAAAGTCGGCGCGCGGTTCAAGAGCACGGGGTGGTTACGGATGACTTCTTCCAGGATGTCCCAGACCTCCTCGTCCTTCCGTTCCAGCATTTTCTTGGCGCTTTTGATCGTGTCGGCATGCCCCAACTCCTTGAGCCGGCGAATGATGAACGGCTGGTACAGCTCCAGGGCGATCTTCTTGGGCAAGCCACACTGGTGCAGTCGCAGCGTGGGGCCGACGACGATCACACTGCGTGCCGAATAATCGACGCGCTTGCCCAACAGGTTCTCGCGGAAGCGGCCCTGTTTGCCCTTGATCATGTCGGTGAGCGATTTGAGCGGCCGGTTGCTGGAGCCCAGCACGGGACGTTTGCAGCGGTTGTTGTCGAACAGGGCGTCCACGGACTGCTGGAGCATCCGCTTTTCGTTCTTGATGATCACCTCGGGGGCGTTCAAGTCGACCAGTTTCTTCAGCCGGTTGTTGCGGTTGATGATCCGCCGGTACAAGTCGTTCAGGTCGCTGGTGGCGAAGTTTCCGGAGTCCAAGAGGACCAGCGGGCGGAGGTCGGGTGGGATGACGGGGATCACGTCCAGCACCATCCACTCGGGCCGGTTATCGCTGTCCCGGATGGCCTCCACCAGCTTGAGCCGGTTGATCAGTTCCTTTTTCTTTTGTTTCGAATTGGTCTGGGCCAGCTCCTGGCGGAGGTCGCGGGACAGTTGGACCAGGTCGAGGTCGGTGAGGAGTTTGCGGATAGCCTCGGCCCCCATGTCCGCCTTGAATGATCCGTCAGGACACTCCTTGCGCGCGCGCCGGTACTCCTCTTCGGTCAACAGCTGCTGGACCTTCAGCGGGCAGACGTCGGGATCTTTCACTTCGGTGACCACGTAGTCCTGGTAGTAGATCACCTTCTCCAGGCTGGTGGTCTTCATGTTCAGCAAAGTGCCCAGACGGCTGGGCATGGCCTTGAAGAACCAGATGTGGACCACAGGGGCGGCCAGGCTGATGTGGCCCATCCGTTTGCGGCGTACGCGGCTGTGGGTGATCTTCACGCCGCAGCGATCGCAGATCATCCCCTTGTATTTCATGCCGCGGTATTTGCCGCAGGAGCACTCCCAGTCCTTTTCCGGGCCGAAAATGCGTTCGCAGAACAGGCCGTCCTTTTCGGGACGGTAGGTCCGGTAGTTGATCGTCTCCGGCTTCTTCACTTCGCCGAAGGACCAGCTGCGGATATCGTGGGGTCGAGCCAGGCTGATTTTGACCGCCACGTAGTCGTTGACGCGTTCGTAGGAAACGTCGCCGAAACTCACAGGTAGCACTCCTTATCCGGAGGGAAGGGACGGGATAGCTGAGACCCGACTCCGTCAGGGATCACGCTGATTCAGATGCGACCTTTCTCCAGTTGCATGTTCAGGGCCAAACCTCGGATTTCGTTCGTCAGCACATCGAAGCTGGCTGGGGTGCCCGCTTCGAGTGTGTTTTCGCCTTTGACCATCGATTCGTAGATCTTGGTGCGTCCCTCTACGTCGTCGCTTTTGACGGTGAGCAGTTCCTGAAGGATGTAGGCGGCGCCATAGGCCTCCAGGGCCCAGACTTCCATTTCCCCGAAGCGCTGTCCGCCGAAGCGGGCCTTGCCGCCCAGCGGCTGCTGGGTGATGAGCGAATAGGGCCCCGTGGAACGGGCATGGACCTTGTCGTCCACCAGGTGGTGGAGTTTCATCATGTAGATGTAGCCCACGGTGGCCTCCTGCTCCAGCGGCTCGCCGGTGCGCCCGTCGTACAACCGCGTCTTGCCGTGTCGCGGCAGTCCGGCCTCTTCCAGGCACTCGTTGATCTCCTCTTCGTCGGCACCGTTGAAGACCGGCGTAATCGCCTGGAAGCCCAGCTTGCCGGCGGCCCAGCCCAGGTGCGTCTCCAGGATCTGGCCCACGTTCATGCGGCTGGGCACGCCCAGGGGGTTGAGCAGGATCTGCACCGGGGTCCCGTCTTCCAGGAAGGGCATGTCCTCCTTGGGCAGGATCTTGGCGATGACCCCCTTGTTGCCGTGTCTCCCGGCCATCTTGTCGCCCACTGAGACGACCCGTTTGGCAGCGATGTAGACCTTGACCATCTGCAGCACGCCGCTGCGGAGCTCATCGCCCCGTTTCATCGAATTCAACTGGCGGTCGCGCGCATCGATGGCCTCCTCCACGGCCGGCCACATCTCCTTGTAGATCTTTTCCACCTCCTGGCGTCGCTGGGGGCTGCGGATATCCAGGTTCTCCACACGGAACCGCTGGGCCTGCTCGGCCACGTAGCGGTGCTCCTGGTCCTGGACCAGCGGGTTGCCGTCTTCATCGACCAGCGGCTTCTTCACCACCCGCTCGATGGCCGCCACCAATTCGCCGAAGGCCGCCGCGATCCGCTGGTTCCCCTCGGCCTCCACCTTCTTCAGGTCCTCCTCGAACTTCGCCTTCTCTTCCTCCGAGAGGCTCATGCGGCGGGAGAACTTCTGCGTGTGGATGACGATGCCTTCGATGCCCGAAGGCACTTCCAGGGAGTCGTTTTTCACATCTTCCCCGGCGCGGCCGAAGATGGCATGGAGGAGTTTTTCCTCGGGTGTCAATTCGGTCTTCGACTTGGGCGAAACCTTGCCCACCAGGATGTCCCCGGGGCGGACGTAGGTGCCCACGCGGACGATCCCATTCTCGTCCAGATTGCGGAGGGCCTTCTCGCTGACGTTGGGGATATCGCGAGTGAACTCTTCGCGGCCCAGCTTCGTTTCACGGATCTCGATGTCGAACTCTTCGATGTGTATCGACGTGTAGGTGTCGTTGTGGACCAGCTCTTCGCTGATGATGATGGCGTCCTCGAAGTTGAACCCTTCCCACGCCACGAAGGCCGCCAAGACGTTGCGCCCCAAAGCGAGTTCCCCGTTACAGGTGGCTGCCCCGTCGGCAATCACCTGCCCCTTCTCCACTTTCTCGCCCACCTGCACGATGGGCTTCTGGTTCTGGCAGGTGCGCTCGTTGAGGCCCACGAATTTGCGCAGGTGATAGACGTCGCTGCCGATCTCGATCCGGTTGGCGTCCACGTAGGTCACCGTGCCCTTGCGCCGGGCACGGACGAGCATGCTCGAGTTGCGCGCCGCCTCCTTTTCCAAACCGGTGGCCACCAGGGGGGCTTCCGTAACCAGCAGCGGCACGGCCTGGCGCTGCATGTTCGAACCCATCAGAGCGCGGTTGGCGTCGTCGTGTTCCAGGAAGGGGATCAGGCCGGCGGAAACGCCTACCATCTGGCAGGCGGCCACGTCGATGTACTGGATCTCCTCCGGGGGCACCATGACGAAGTCGCCGTGGTGACGGGCGATGATCGCCTCTCCGGCCAGCCGCCCGTTTTTCACTTGGACGTCGGCGGGAGCCAGATAGGCCTCGTGCTCCTCGTCCGCCCGCAGCCACTGGATCTTGTCGGTCAGCCGGCCGTTCTTGACCGCCCGGTACGGGGTGACGAGGAAACCGTACCCATCCACGCTGGCGTAGATGGCCAGGCTGGAAATGAGCCCGATGTTCGTTCCCTCCGGCGTCTCGATCGGACAGATGCGGCCGTAGTGGGAGATATGTACGTCGCGCACCTCGAACCCGGCCCGCTTGCGGTTCAACCCGCCGGGCCCCAAGGCGCTCAGGCGCCGTTCGTGGGTGAGCATGGAGAGGGGGTTGGTCTGGTCCACCACCTGGGACAATTCGCCCCGCCCGAAGAAATACTCGATGGCCGCGGAGACGCTCTTCGGGTTGACCAGGTTGCGCGGGGTCATATCCTCCACGTCCTTCAGGCTCATCCGCTCCTGAACGGTGCGCCGGAGTTTGAGGAACCCTTTGCGCAGCTCGTCGCAGGCCAGTTCGTCGATCGTCCTCAGCCGCCGGTTGCCCAAGTGGTCGATGTCGTCGACCTGGGCCGTCGGATCGCCCTCGCGGAGCCGCAAGAGGTATTTCATGGCGGCGATGAGGTCTTCCGGCCGGAGGGTCATTTCCGTTTCCGGCACGTCCAGCCCCAGTTTGCGATTGATCCGGAAGCGGCCCACGCGCCCCAGGCGGTACCGGTTGGTGTCATAGAACTTCTCGGCAAACAGGGCCTTGGCCTTCTCCAAGGCCGGCGGGTTGCCCGGCCGCAGACGCTGGTAGATCCGCAGGAGGGCCTCTTCATGGCTGCCGGTAGGGTCTTCAGCCAAGGCGTTCAGCAACAAAGGGTTCCTGCTCGGCGGGGCGACCTCCACCGACTTCAGCCCCGACGTGCAGATCTGTTCGGCGGCGTTCTTGGAGATCCGGTGCCCGGCTTCCACGATCACCACCCCAGCCCGCTCGCTCTCGGCCGGATAGACCACATCCTGGACGGCGATCTTGCCTTCCAGTTTGACCGCGCTTCGGCCGTCCACGATCTTCTCCACCGTCGTGTCGTAGAAGGCGCGCAGGATATCGGCGTCCTCGCTGTACTTGGGGTCCATGGCCCGCAACAGGGTCATGGCCGAGAACTTGCCGCTCTGGTCGATGCGCACCGCCAGGCTTTCCTTGCGGGTGACGGTCATTTCGATCCAGCTGCCCCGTTCGGGGATGATGCGGCAGCTGTGCACCCGCCGCTCGCCCCCTTCCGTCTCCACGACGAAATCCACCCCTGGGCTGCGATGCAACTGGCTGACCACCACCCGTTCGGCGCCGTTGATGATGAATTCGCCGCCGCCGAGCATGATGGGGATGTCGCCCAAGTAGACTTCCTCTTCGATGGGCTCTTCTTTGGTGAGCCTGAGCCAGACGCGAAACGGGCGGCCGTAGGTGAGCCGGAGTTGGCGACACTCGTCGGGTTCGTAGCGTGGCTTGCCCAGTTCGTAGCGGATGTACTCCAGGCGGAGGGTCTTGTCGTAACTCTCGATGGGGAAGATCTCCTCGAGCAACCCCTCCAGACCCTGGTCCTTCCTCCGTTTCTCCGGGGGAACGTCCAACTGGAGAAAGCGGTCGTAGCTTTTCGTTTGGATTTCCGTCAAGTCAGGGGTCGGATACAGCTCGCGAAGGCTTCCAAAGTGCCGTTGCCCGTGAGGAAGCATACGCCGGTTCGATGCGGTTGCCATAGGGGATTACCCTCCTGCAAGGGTGGACAGAGTGAGCCCTGGACACAGATTGAGCCGAGGATACCGGCGCGCCGCCTCCGCAGCGCGCAGCCGCCGCTGCGGCCGAAACCCACTGGTGATTGAGAAGGCTCGGGTCAGGTTCAGCAATTCTTTTCGGCGCACGTTTTGGCGGATCCCAACGGCCGGTGCGCTTGGGTTGGGGGGAACGCGGATCTGCTCCTGGTACGCTGCGCTACTTGATCGAAACCGTAGCGCCGGCCTCTTCCAGTTCGGCCTTCAGTTTCTCGGCATCTTCCTTGGAGATGCCTTCTTTGACTTTGGTCGGGGCCCCTTCCACAAGGGCCTTGGCTTCTTTGAGCCCCAGGGCCGTGGCTGCGCGGACCACCTTGATCACGTTGATCTTCTTTTCGCCGAAGCTTTCCAGGACGACATCGAACTCGGTCTGCTCCGGCTCGGCCGCGGCGGCCTCAGCCCCGGCGCCGGGCATGGCGCCCATCACCACCGCCCCGCCGGCGGCAGCTTTGATACCGTGGACCTCCTCCAAGTAATCGCTCAGCTCCTTGGCCTCCTTGAGCGTCAGTTGGGCGATCTGGTCGCCCAGCTGTTTGATGGCTTCGGAAAACTGGCGAGTTGCTTCTGCTGTGGCCATTGCGTTTCAGTTCCTTTCTGGTTCAGCTCACTTCCCGACAAGCCATTGGGGAAGCCTGCCGGCGACACCTCTCACCTCGATATGTCACACCAATCAAGCTCTCGGGGCGGGCTCACCAGCGACGCCGCCGCACGCGGTCGGTGCGAGCATCACCAGTCGACCGCCAGCCGAGTGACCTTTGTTGTACTCACCCTCCTGCCCTCGCTAGCCCCGCGGCCCGTCGGGGCCGCTTCCTTTCCACCGCCACGCACGTCGTCTCTCGTTTCCCCAAAGCTGGAGCGGGCAAAGCCCACCCGCTGCCGGCCGGGTCACTGCTCAGGCTCTTGGCTCGCTTCCTGCCCATCGCCCTCGGCCTGGCCAGCAATCTGCCCGGCCAAGGTCCCGCCCGGCCCCAGCATCTGGGCGGCCAACGAAGCGCCGGGCCCGATGAGCTGGCCGGCCAGCTGGGCCAACTGTTCCTCACGCGTGGGCCACCGGCTGATCTGTTCGACCGTGTCCGGCTCCAGCCGCTCGCCATCCATGACGCCGCCGCGCACCTCCAGCGGGGAGTACTGTTCGTCCTTGGCCAACTGGATGATTTCCTTGGCCAGGCTGACGATATCCTCGCCGCCCCAGCAGATGGCCGCCGGCCCCGTCAAGCCTTCGAACATCGTACCCAGCGGGGTGTCCGCCGTGGCGCGGGCAGCCAGACTGTTCTTGACCACCATGAGGTGGATATCCTTTTCGGCCAGCCGGCGTCGCAAGCGGTGGTTGGTGTTGGCGTCCATGCCGATCACATTGACCAACAGGGCGTCGTTCACTCCGGCCAGGCGCTGGCGCAGGTGTTCGGTGATCAACTTTTTGACGTATTTGCTCATGGTCCGGTTCCTCTCAGGCTGCCACGCGCACGCTGGGACTCATCGTGGCGCTGATGGCCACCCCGCGGATGTACTGCCCCCGGACGGCAGCCGGCTTGAGGCTCTGGATGTGACCCAGGAAAGCGCGGATGTTCTCCACCAGTTGCTGGGGTTCAAAGCTCAGTTTGCCTACCACGGCGTGGACGTTCCCGCCCGAGTCGTTGCGGAATTCGACCTTCCCCGCCTTGTACTCCCGCACGGTCTTGCCCACATCAACGGTCACCGTGCCGGCCCGGGGCGACGGCATCAGGCCGCGGGGGCCGAGGATCCGGCCCAAAGGGCCCACGACGGCCATCATGTCGGGCGTAGCGATGCAGACGTCGAAATCGGTCCAGCCCTTCTTGATCTTCTCGGCCAATTCGGCACCACCCACCTCGTCGGCGCCGGCCTCCGCAGCCTCGTCCGCTTTGTCCCCTTTGGCAAAAACGATCACCCGCAGCGTGCGGCCAATGCCGTGGGGCAGAACCACCGAGCCCCGCACGAGCTGATCGGCCTGTTTCGGGTCGATCCCCAACCGTACGGCGACCTCCACCGATTGATCGAACTTGGTAGTGTTGAAGGTTTTCAAAAGCGCCACCGCCTCCTCCAAGGGGAGGGGCTTGTTGCCCGGCACTTTCTCCGCCAGTGCCCGAATGCGTTTGGATCGTTTGACCATTGCCGTCCTATTTTAGCCTTTCACAGATTAACACCTGCCCGCCGCCGGCGCCCGTCAGCCCACTACCCTTCCACCACCTCCAGCCCCATGCTCCGGGCCGTGCCCTCGATGATCCGGCGCGCGTGATCCAGATCGCGGGCATTCAGGTCGTTCACCTTCCGTTGCACGATCTGTTCCAACTGACTGCGGGTAACGCTGCCCACCTTGTCTCGCGGGGTGGTGTGAGCCCCTTTGGCGATCCCGGCGGCCTGCTTGAGCAGGTCAGCCGCCACGGGGCTTTTCGTCTCCATCTCGAAGCTGCGGTCGTTGTAAACGCGGACCACCACGGGAACCCGCAGCCCCTGATCGTCCTTCGTCCGCTCGTTGAACTGCTGGACGAACTGGCCCAAGTTGATTCCGAAACGGCCCAGGGCCGTACCCACCGGCGGGGCCGGCGTCGCTTGGCCACCCCGTACGTGCAACTTGACTGATGCCACCAACTGCTTTGCCATAATCGTACAACTGCGCTCGTTCGGTTTTTCCCTGTTCGACCTGAGAGTCCGCCTGGGACCACCTCCGGAACCGGTCGGCCCACCACCCGACGCGACTGGCAGCCGGGCCTAGAGGGCTTCGATCTGCCAGTACTCCAGCTCCACAGGTGTACTGCGGCCGAAGATGTTGATCATCACCGTCACCCGGCCGCTGGTTTCGTCGATGTTCTCCACCTCTCCCTCGAAACTCTCGAACGTTCCCTCGTTGATCTTCACCCGGTCGCCCACGCTGAAGCCGATCTTCAACCGAGGCGTCTCGTCCTCCTTTTCTTCCTTGCGGGCCAGGATCCGCTCGACCTCGTGGGGCTGCATGGGCGTGGGGGCCCCGGCGGCGCCGGTAAAGTCCCCGATGCCGGGGGTCTCACGCACCAGGAACCAGGTGTCGTCGTTGACCTCCATCTGCACGACCAAGTAACCGGGATAAAGCTTGCGGCGGACCACTCGCCGCTTGCCCCCCTTGAACTCGGTGACCATCTCTGTCGGCACAATGACCTCGCCAAAGTACTGCTCCAGCCCGGCGACCTTCACCCTCCGCAACAGGGCGTCCCGGATGGAATCCTCACGGTTGCTCTGCACCTTGAGGATGTACCAGTCCATTTTCTCCGATTTCGGCTCGCCTTCGGCAGCTTTGTCCGACGCAGCTTTGTCCGACGCAGCTTTGTCCGACGCAGCTTTATCAAGTTTGTCCGACTCAGGCCCGCCTTTGTCCGATTTGCGAGGCTTCGGCTGGGCCGCTTCAGCCGATCCCTCCGTCGTTTCGTCCTGCTCACCCTCCCCCGCAGCGGCATCTTCCCCCACCTGGGCCGGTTGCCCATCGTCCCGTTCGAGCTCGGCCAGCTGCTGGCCTGAGGCCGCAGCATCTTGGCCGGTGGCCTGGCATCCTTCGGCCCTGGGCACCTGCTGATCGGCCTCTGCCAGCCCATGGCCAGCATCGGAGGCGGCCGAGTCGGCTTCGGCGGGCGCGTCTCCCGGCTTTGCGTTCTTGTCCGGCTCGTCACTCATCGTCGGCCACCCCCTGACTGGTTCGAACCCTCAGTACCCCTGCGTAGCGGCCAGCCGCCACCCGGCTGTCCGGATCGCTCCGACGCCCCTGGCAGCTGGGCCCGCGATGGGCTTTGCCAAAGCGCCCGGCTGGTCCATTCTCCTGATCATGCCTGCTGTGCACCGGTCCTCGGCGGGCGAGGGCCAGGCGTCCGCCGACCCGCTGAAGGCATACAGTTCAAAGGATACCGATCCTCTGGAAAAACCAGCTCCAAATCAAGTCGAAGACAAACAGGACGACGGTCAGACTGAAGATGGTCACCAGCACCACGATCGAACTGCGGAACAACTCCTGGCGGGTCGGCCAGGAGACTTTATTCATCTCCGCCTCCACGGCGATCAGAAAGTCCGCGAAGCTGGGGACATTCACCAAGCGGTAAGCGGCCCAAAGGGTCACCACCAGCAATACCCCCGGTGCGCCGAACTGAATGGCCGGGCCGTAGTCAATGAGCATAGCCTGCAACCGGTAAAGGCCAAAGGCCGCCACCACGACGACAGCCACCCAGGTCACTTGGCGGGTGATTCGACCCTGTGTCCGCTTGTAAATGTTGGTCCGAAACAGTTCCTTGAAAAACTCTTTCACCTTCGGGAGGCCTTTCCGACCTCGTTCTTTGCGCGTCCAGCCGACTTGCCTGTTACCCGCGGAGCCTCCGGAGACTCCCGCCTTTGGGACCTTCCCGGCCTCTCCTTGCGCATCCAGCCGGCTCCATGGTGCCGTCCCGAAAACTCATTCAGCTCGGCGAAGCCTTCTGCAGGCGCGCCCGCAACGGTAGCGAGCGGGCATCCTGTAGGGGTCGAACCGACCAGGTCTTGGCAGCAGGGGCGGGGGGACTCGAACTCCCAACCCCCGGTTTTGGAGACCGGTGCTCTGCCAATTGAGCTACACCCCTGGGCTCTTCAACTGTCTGTCCATCCTCTCGACCCGACCACGGCCGCTGGCCCGTTGTTCAGCGGAGCAGCTCCCGATGGCCGGGATTTCAAACGTAAGTGGCACAGGCTTTCCGGCCCGTGGCCACAACCAAAACTAAGACCGCAACTCGGCGCCTCGGTACCAAAGGGCCTCTCAGCTGGGGAGGCCCCTGGCCTGAGGCCCCCTATTCGATGATCTTGGTGACCACGCCCGAGCCCACCGTCCGGCCCCCTTCGCGGATGGCGAAGCGGACGTTTTCATCCATGGCGATGGGCGAGATCAGCTCCACACCCAAACGGACGTTGTCGCCGGGCATGCACATCTCAGCCCCGCCCAGCAGCTGCAGGCTGCCGGTCACGTCAGTGGTGCGGAAATAGAACTGAGGCCGGTAGCCGCTGAAGAACGGCGTGTGACGGCCACCTTCTTCCTTGGACAGCACGTACACCTCCGCCTCGAACTTCGTGTGCGGGGTGATCGACCCGGGCTTGGCCAGCACTTGGCCACGCTCGATCTCGTCCCGCTTGATGCCGCGCAACAGGCATCCCACGTTGTCCCCGGCGATGCCTTCTTCGAGCGTCTTGTTGAACATCTCCACGCCGGTGATGACCGTCTTGCGGGGCTCGGGGGAAAGGCCCACGATTTCCACCTCGTCACCCACCCTGACCGTGCCCTGTTCGATCCGGCCCGTGGCCACCGTGCCGCGGCCTTCGATGCTGAACACGTCCTCGATGGCCATCAGGAAGGGCTTGTCCCGCTCCCGCTGTGGCTCGGGGATGTAGTCGTCGACGGCATCCAACAGCTCCTCGATGCACTTGGCCTTCTCCGGGTCCTCCGGGTGGGTGTATGCGGAGAGGGAATCGCCGCGGATGATCGGGATGTCGTCACCTGGGAAGCCGTAGTTGGTCAACAGCTCCCGCAGTTCCAGCTCTACCAACTCCAGCAGCTCTTCGTCGTCCACCAGGTCGATCTTGTTGAGGAACACGACCAGGGCCGGTACGTTGACCTGGCGGGCCAGCAGCACGTGCTCGCGAGTCTGGGGCATGGGGCCATCGGCGGCCGATACCACGAGGATCGCCCCGTCCATCTGGGCGGCGCCGGTGATCATGTTCTTGATGAAGTCCGCGTGGCCCGGGCAGTCGATATGGGCGTAGTGGCGATTGTCCGTTTCGTACTCCACGTGGGCTACGTGGATCGTCAACGTCTTGGTGGCGTCGCGGACCGTGCCCCCTTTGGCGATGTCCGCATAGGACTTGAACTTGGCCAGCCCTTTGCGGGACTGGACCGCCAGGATGGCACCGGTCAGCGTCGTCTTGCCGTGGTCGATGTGACCGATGGTGCCCACATTCACGTGCGGTTTCGTTCGCTTGAATACTTCCTTGGCCATGCTGCTCTTTTCTCCTTGGCTTCACTCAAGGGGATGCACGGATTTCCGGGGTGGTTCGGACCACACTTGTCAACACAACAGCTGCTGATGGGATTCGAACCCATGAACCTCGTCCTTACCAAGGACGCGCTCTACCAACTGAGCTACAGCAGCCCACACACTTGGGCAATGGCCCACGGCGGCTCCGGCCGCGCCCACGCGGCCGCGCCCACGTAGCCCCGTCTCTCCGAGACGGGTCCGCGCCTACGTAGCTCCGTCTCTCCGAGACGGGACCGGGCCTCCAGGGTACGGCCGGCGAATGGCAGCTGCGGGTCCGTCTCCCCGACACGGGACCGGCCCCCTCCGCCCATGGGGCCACCCGCGCACCCCCCGTCTCGGAGAGACGGGGCTACACCCGACCCCTCCGCCCGCGGGGCCACCGCATCGGCCAGCCGGCACGCTGCACAGCGGGTGAAGGGAATCGAACCCTCGTCTCCAGCTTGGAAGGCTGTGGCTCTACCATTGAGCTACACCCGCCCTTCCACGACCCATCTTCGTCCGGTACCGCTGGTTCCTCCAAAATTCGCATACCACCCAACCACCCGGGGCAGCTCGGTGGCTCCTGACCAATCTTGCCAAAAAACTCCATTCAATGGGGGGTGCAGGATTCGAACCTGCGAAGGCAGTGCCATCAGATTTACAGTCTGACCCCTTTGACCGCTCGGGAAACCCCCCAGCATGCCCTGAAACAGATGCCTTGTCAACAGGGCTGGCGGCGGCGCGGCCCGAGGCACCGGGGCCAGCCAAGCCGGTTCAGCCCAAGCTAGCGGAGGGACTCGAACCCACAACCTGTTGATTACAAATCAACTGCTCTGCCGATTGAGCTACGCTAGCCCATGCGGCCGACCCCGTCGCGTCCACCTCCGCGCCCTTATATGAAACGACGCGTTCTGGTCACCGGCTCCGCCCGGCGCAACTGAAAGCGGCCGCAGCACCGGCCAACCCGGAATTCTTCACCAGCCTCACAGTGCCAACGCCGGCAATCCGGGCACGGCAGGCGACAGACACCGTAACGGGCGGCTCTCCCGCCTCGAATGATCCGGGCCAGCGACCGCCGCGGCGGGACCAAGCCAGCCGACCAAACGCGAATTTCTCAGTATACCCGATCAAGCCGATCATGCAAGCCGGGTCGTTTGCCCTCCGCTTACCCATGCCGCACTACGCCGTCCGGCACCACATGGTGGCAGGGCCCCGCCAGAATTCCCCACAGGGCCTGAATTCCCCAAAGAAACACCTTCGGCTGTCGACATGTGCACGAAAGCGTGGTTTTCGTCCTCAGCCCCAGCCCCCACCCCACCGCCTGTGACCAGTAGCAGGCCCTGCGCCCCGTCGGCAGCCTTCGGCCAGCGGCGTCATTCGAGGCCCGGGATCTCGATCCTCTCCTTCTGGGCGGCCTTGCGCAACTTCTCCAGCGCCCGGGCCTCGATCTGACGGATCCGCTCTTTGGTCACTCCGAGCTCTGCGCCCACCTCTTTGAGCGTCAGGGGCTCTTGGCCACGGACCAACCCGAACCGTTTTATGATAATCTCCCGTTCGCGCTGGTCAAGTCGCTCCAGCATCTTACCCACCTGGGCCTCCCTTCGCATCTGGGCGGCCTCCAGCTCGTACTGGTCCGTCCGCTGGTCTTCCGCCGTGGCGAACATCTCCGACTGGCTGGTTCGGAACCGGTCCCGATGGCGATGTTCGTCGGGGATGGTCCGGGCGAAGTTCTTCATAATCGCCCAGCTGGCGTAGGTGCTGAACTTGTTGCCCCGTGCGTAGTCGAACTTCTCCACAGCCCGGATGAGCGACATATTACCGTCGCTGACCAGTTCGAAGAAGTTCTCTACTGGTCCCGCGTGGCGCTTGGCAATGGAGACGACCAAGCGGAGATTGGCCGAGATGATCTCGTTCTTGGTCGCCACCGCCTCGTCATAGAGGCGCTCGATCTCGTCCATCAACCGGCTCTTGGGCCGGGCCGGGTCGAGTTTCTCGCGCAGCTTCCGGGCCTTGTACTTCAGATAGTTCATCTTGCGGAACAGGTGTACCTCCTGTTCCCTGGTCAGCAGGGGCACTTCGTACAGGCTGGCCAGATATGGAGGCAGACCGCTGGGCAACCGAGGCTTTCTGGGCGGTTCTGGGTTGGGCGGCGGCGGCCCCAGGATCTCCTGCTCCTGCCTGGCCGTGCGTACCTGGGCGAAACTCTCGTTGGGGATGTAGTCCAGCGGCAGTTCCATGATCCGCCTGGCCCGCATCTCCCCGATCACCCGGTAGATGCTCGTCTTGGTGCGGCAGAACTTCCTGGCCAGCGCCTCGACCGATTCTCCCCGCCGATACTGCTGGTAGATCTTCCGCTTGGTTTCCTCGCGCAACGGCCCGGACGTATCCGGGAAGATGGCCAAATCGGGGTGGTCCTGGTCGAACTGCTTCAGTGTGTACCGGATCGTCTCCACACTGCGTCCCATCTGACGCGACAGACGCCGAGTGACTTCGGCCGGACAGCCGCCGGCGCGGGCCATTCGCCGCGCACGATCGATGATCTGCTGACGCTCCTCCTCGGTCAGTTGGCTGAAGGCGGCACCCCGCCGAACGCGCTCCCGGTTCCGCTCGACGAAACGCTCCACCGAACTGCTGAGGAACCCCACTCGCTTCCTGCCGTCAAAGACAAACCGCCGGCTGACCAGGCCCCTGTGGCGCCAACGGGAAATCGTCTTCGTGGAGACGTTCAGCTGCTTGCTCAGCTGCTCGACGGTCAATACCGGCTCGCCAACCTCCTCCACCCGAAGGTTGGCCGCCTCGGAGAGGTCTTCCACGAAAAGGCGCAAATCGTGGGCGGCCTCCTCGCCCGTAAGCCGCATGTCCGGATAGGATTCTGGCCGATACTTGGTGATCCGGAAGCACAAATACTGGTAGCTGTACGCCCGGTCCGGCTCCAGTTCCCACAAGAGCCGCTCAGCCCGATCGGCCTGCTCGATCTTCTTGTCCCGAGGCGCAAATCGGACCTGCTGATCACGAAGCTCGCGGATGGCCGGGTTGATGTAGTCGGTGTGCATCGCTCTGTTTCCTCTCCTCACCCCGCCAGTGAATCCTCCCTGCGGAACACCCGCTCCACCAGCCCAAGGCCTTTCGGTTCTGCAAGCCATCCCGGCTGCCCACTTGTCCACCCCGCTCGATCCAGCCAGACGAATTTTAACAGTGTCCAGTTACAAAAATCTAGTGCTATCTTTACTTAATCCCGAAAATACGTCAAAGAAATCGC